>JAGGXQ010000016.1 GCA_021162925.1 Nitrososphaerota archaeon | reverse complement strand
GGGTTCGATAGGGAGGAGGGGAGGAGGCTTGTCCTCTGGCTCAAGGACGAGATAACCTCGAGGCTTAGGGGCCTATCCTACAGGTATGAAATATCCTTGAGGTATAGGGAGGTCGATTCCAGCTTTGCGAGCACGGAGGGGACCTCGGTCAGGGAGAGGTCTCCTTACGTCGAGGTGTCGCTCATGGTGGAGGTGAGGGAGCCGTTCACGGGCAGGATAGGGAGGGCGAGCAGGGTCGTGGGGGCCAAGGCGAGCTACGAGCTGGTGAAGAACTGGAACCTGATAGGGATAATAGAGGAGCTCGTGGGGATGGCGAAGGCGAGCTCTAGGGGGAGGAGGCTATCCCCCTTTGAAAGGGGTAAGAGGCGCGACGTCGTAATGGATGGCGTTGCCACAGGAGCTTTCGCTAGGTGTGTTGCGAAGCTCCTCGAACCCGACAACTTCAACCCAAAGCTCTTCAGGGGGCTGAAGGTCGCTGATGAATTCGAGGTCCTGGACAACCCATCGATCCCTGGCGGCTTCGGCTCCTTCGTCTGGGACGACGAGGGCGTGAGGGGGAGGAGGAAGGTCCTCCTGTCTAAGGATCAGATATCCCTGCTCCACACCAGGCTCACCGCGAGAGAGGGTGGCGAGCCCGGCAACGCGAGGGGGAGCCTCCCAAGGCCTTCGGTGAGCAACGTATACGTAAAGCCCGGGGACTGGGGGTTAAAGGAGCTGTTCGAGGAGACGAGGAACGGGATATTCGTCAGGGGCGTGAGGAACCTGGAGTTCGACCCGGAGAGCGGGAAGTTCGAGCTCGTTCCCGAGAACGCCTACCTGATAGAGCGGAAGGAGCTGAAGGCGGGGCTCAGGGATCTGAGGATAGTCGACAGGATAGACAACCTGATATCGGGCGTCGAAGGGATAGGTAGCCTGGCCTTCCTCAACCCCAAAGGGGGGTACTCGGAGGGGGGTCCTTACTTGAGGGTCAGGAATGTATACTGCGCCTGAACTCAAGGCCCTGAAGGCCTCGTTCATAGTGCACGCGACCGAGGACGAATCCAAGGTCGCTAACGCCGTCGGCAAAGCCTTGGGGTTTAGGGAATTCAAGGTGGCCTCGATCAGGGGGCACTACGGGAACCCGATACGCTACTACGAAGGGACCGTCAAGGGCGAAGAAGCCTCTAAGGCCTTCGGCTCCATCCTCTCCGCCTTGAGCGAATGGGAGCTCGAGGAGCTCGTCGGGAATTACGAGAGGTGCTCGAAGGGTGGGCACCTTTACCTCAGGCTGGACAAGCAGGGCCTGGTATCGGGGAGGATCGGGATCGGGGGCGAGGATGTGGTGAGGATCGAGGCGATCTTCAGGAGCAGGGGGGCTTTGAGGAGGTGGATCGAGGGTGTACGTCGATTACAGGGTTAAGGCGGAGCCCGAAGTACTCGGCACGCTGAGGAGGATAGGGTACGAGGGGTTCGGGACCGAGTTTTGCGAAGGATACGAGGAGGTCTTGAGGATGGCCGAAGCGGCATCGCTCAAGCCTTTCTTCCTGGTAAGGCCGAAGGTGAGGGTTCCGAGCGGCATAGGGCACATGGCCCTGAGGGTCGTGAAGCCGAGGGAGGCCAGGAAGGGGTTCGACTTGCTCGAGCTCGGCGAGGGGGTCGAGGGGATAAGGGAAGCGTATGAGTTCTGCAGGAGGATCGGGTACACTAGGTTCAGGGTCGAGGTAAGGGTCGACAGGCTCAGGAAGCTGAAGGGGAGGGAGCTGATCGAAAACCTGAGGGAGCTCGTCAAGCTATTCGGGCTCGTGAAGGATAGGGGGATAGGGGTCGCCTTCTCGAGCGGTGCGAGAGATTGGAGGGAGCTGGTTTCGGTCAGGTCGATGAAACAGCTCGAGAAGTACCTCACCGGGGAATTCGTGCTGAAGCTGAAGGCGAGGGGGAAGAGGAGGTACATACACCTGGTAGGGGATGGGAGCTTGGGGGAGCTGAAGGGGAGGATGCTCGAGCTGTTCGGCTCCCTCGCCTACGGGCTCCTGGACGCCAGGGTGGTGAGGCTCGAGGATGGCTTCGCCTTGAGGTGCCCCCACCACCACCTAGATGCCTGGCTCCTCTGCCTCGCCCTCTCCGACTCTAGGCTGGTGAGCCTAGGGGTCTCCGGGACCTTGAGGGGCCTCAGGGATTAGCTCACTCCGGCTCCTCGGGCTTCGTTTCGAACTCCTCTATCGTGTACTTCATCGGTTCGTCGGGCTTCAGCTTCCCGGTATGGATGAGCACCGCCCTGGCGAGCAGCCAGAAGACCGCAGCCAGGGCCTTCCTGCCCCTGTTGTTGGCCGGGATTATCAGGTCGACGTTCTCGGGGACGTTGTCCGTGTCGCATATGGCTATGACCGGTATGCCGACCTTGCTGGCCTCGTCTATCGCCTGGGAGTCGAGCTGGGGATCGACGACCATCAGCAGCTCCGGCGAGAGGTAGAACGGGAGCATGGGGTTCGTGAATGTTCCGGGCATGAACCTGCCGGTTATCGGTATGCTGCCGGTGAGCTCGGCGAACTTCTCTATCGGGACCTTTGCGTACTCCCTCACGGATGCGACGACGAGGTTCTGGGGCCCGATCCTGGCTATGAGCTTCCCGGCCACGTCTATCCTGCTCAGGGTCCTGTTCACGTCGATTATGTTAAGCCCGTCCGGCCTCGTCTTTATTATGAACCTCCTCATGTACTTCGTCTTCACCATCGTCCCTATCATTATGCCGGTCGAGAAGAGCGAGCGCTCGGATAGCTGGGGGGCGATCATCCTTTCCTTCGGGGCCTTCTCCTCGGAGCTCATCTTATCAACCTCGCCATCTTTGGGACCAGCTCGGAGGCCCTGACCAGCTCGTTCAGCTTCGCCACCCTCTCACCGTTCATTATCCCGGTCTTTATCAACTCCGAGCCTAGGGCCACCGCTAGGTCGGCTATATATTCTTCCGGGGTGTCCCCCGATCTGTGGGAGACTATGAGCCCGTATCCCTCCTCCCTTGCGAGCTTTGCGTAGTCCAAGGCGTCGGCCAGGCTACCGGCCTGGTTCACCTTAAGGATTCCGGAGTTCCCGGCCTTCTTCTCGGATGCCAGCCTCAGCCTGTCGGCATTCGTCACGAATAGGTCGTCCCCGGCCACGTAGACCCCGCTCGCTTGGGCGGTTATCTCGGCCAGCCCGTCGAAGTCCTCCTCCTCTACCG
>JAGGXQ010000124.1 GCA_021162925.1 Nitrososphaerota archaeon | reverse complement strand
TCATAGCGGTGGTCGGTGCTACGTTCACGGGCAAGTACTACATAGGGCTGGGGCAGACGGTCGAAGAGGCGTTTTCGAGCTACCTGGGCAAGGTCGCCGGGGAGGAGCTCATCGGGAAGAAGCTCCCCCTCTCGGAGAGGGTGGGCGAAGTCGAGAGGATCTTCGAGTCTCACGGGTTCAAGGTGCTGGAGCCAGAAGGCATGAACCCCAACGTATCCTTCCTAGATGGGCAGGCGGTCTTCGTGACCAAGGCCGACAGGGAGCGGGCCCTATCCCTGGCCGAGGGCTTCGCAGCCAGATGGGAGGGGGAGACGGACAAGGTCCTGAAGTGGGTTAAAGGCGAGCTCTACAACTACGGCGTAATGGTAAACGACAGGGGCATAGTCGAGCTACACTACATATCCATCCGGATGCCCGAATGAAAACCTTAAAAGCCCGCCCACGATCTTATAACGGGTTGATGACGCAGAAGAGCTACGGCGACGAGATAATCGAAACGCTCTTATGGACCGTGCTCATCGCCGTAGTGGCCTTCTTGATAATCTTATCCCTGAGGCTGAAGGGAGGGGCCCTGGGCCTCTTCCTAATAGTGGCGACCGTCGCCTTTTCGGTCTACTGGATCAGGGAGCTGAGGAGGGGCAAGGCCGGGGGCCTAGAGAAGAAGTGGGGGTACGAGGTCATAGAGACCGATAAGGAGGTCCTGGTGATAGCCGAGGTCCCGGGCCCAGAGGACGAGGTCAAGGTCAGCCTGGATGGCGATAGGCTCGAGATAAGAGGGGGGAACGACTTCTTCAGGAAGGTCAGGGTTAAGAAGGTCAAGGGGCTCATAGGCTTCACCTACGTCAACGGCATCTTGAACGTCCAGCTTAAGAAAGGTTAATTTCCCCCCTCCCCAAGTAGACCACATGAAGGTAAGGAGGCCTGCCGTCTCTGGCTCCTTCTACCCTAGCGATAGGGAGGAGCTTTTGAGGATGCTCGAATGGGCCTTTACTCATGAGTTAGGGCCCGGTAGGTTGCCCCCCTCGGATGAAGGCGTAGACGTGAAGGCGGTGGTCAGCCCTCATGCTGGTTACATGTATTCGGGGCCCATCGCTGCCCATAGCTACTTCTCCGCATCTGGGATGGACGTCGAGCTGGTGGTGATCATGGGCCCGAACCATTGGGGGCTGGGTAGCCTGCTCTCGACCTACGATGGGGACGCTTGGGAGACCCCGCTCGGGCTGGTGGAAATAGATCACGAAGCGGCCGAGCTTATATCCAGGGAATCGGGCCTGGTCGACTTCGACGAGCTCTCCCACTTGAGGGAGCACTCGATAGAGGTCCAGCTCCCCTTCCTCCAGTACATCTATGGGGAGTTCAGGTTCGTCCCGATATGCATGGCGATCCAGGACAGATCGACCGCCGAGGAGCTGGGGAGGGCGATAGCCAAGGCCATCCGTGGTAGGAGGGCTTTGGTGGTCGCTTCTTCGGACCTGACCCATTACGAGCCTCATGATGTGGCCTCTAGGAAGGACATGGAGCTCATCAGAGTGGTGGAGGGGCTCGACATACTCAAGTTCTACACGGTCCTTGAAAGGACCAGATCTAGCGCCTGCGGCTACGGGGCGATAGCCGCGGCCATGGCCGCGACCAAGGAGCTTGGAGGAAGCAGGGGGGAGTTGCTGAAGTACGCGACGAGCGGCGATGTGACCGGGGATACCGAAGCCGTGGTGGGATACGCCTCGATAAGGATGGTTTAGTTGAAGGCTCGGGCTTGGGCTCCGGGAAAGGTGATAATACTCGGGGAGCACTTCGTAGTCCACGGCTCCTACGCCATAGCGGCTGCGATAGACAGGGGCATAACCGCCACCGCCGAGCCTAGCGATAAGGTCGAAATCCTTTCCAGGAGGGGGAATACCAGGCCGATAAAGCTGGCGGTCGAGGAGCTGCTTAAGCTTATCGGGGAGAAGGGGGTGAGGGTGAGGCTCAGAACCGATCTGCCCGTGGGGGCTGGCCTGGGCTCCTCTAGCGCCAGCGCCGTAGCATCGCTCAAGGCCGTCGCCAAGCTCTACGGCTATGACGACGAGGATGGGATATGGAGGCTCGCGATGAAGTCCGAGAGGATGATCCACAAGAACCCATCGGGCATAGACGTAACCGTCTCCTTGAACGGAGGGGTCCTGCTCTACAGGATCGGAGAGCGACCGAAGAAGCTAACCCTTAAGAGGCCCCTTGAGCTGGTTGTCATATACAGCAAGGTCGGCAAGAGGACTGCCGAGATGATAAAGAGGTTCTCATCGATGAAGGGGAAGGCCCCGAGCTACTTCAAAGCCCTGGTAGATTCCTGCTCCAGCCTGATCCTTTCGGCGGTTAAGCTCGTGGAGGAGGCGGATTACGAGAACCTTGCGACCTACATGAACGTGTTTCACGCCATTCTGTCCAGGATGGGGGTCTCCTCCAGGGTCCTGGATAGGGTCGTGGAGCTCGCCCTGGAGAAGGGCGCCCTGGGGGCGAAGCTCACGGGTGGAGGTGGAGGAGGATCGGTCATAGCCGTATCCGACGATCCCGACGGGCTCGTGAGGAGGCTCGAGCCCCTAGGCTACAGCCCCTTCAAGGTCGTCCTCCCGGTTGGGGGTTCGAGAGCTTGGTAGTCGTGCTGAAGGTCGGGGGCTCCGTGCTCACCTTCAAGGACAGGCGTGAGCGCTTAAACCCGAAGGGGCTGAGGAACGTCGCAGAGGCTCTGAAGGGATACGGCTCCCCCCTTGTCCTGGTCCATGGGGGTGGCTCGTTCGGCCACTACTACGCCGAGCTCTACGGCTTCGGGGTCAGGCCCAGCTTCGAAGTGAATGGCATAGGTAGGATAAGGGCCTCCATGCTCAGGCTCAACGCCATGCTCGTCGAGGAGCTCGCCAAATCGGGGATCGAGTGCTACACCATCCAGCCCGTGATGCTGGGTAGGGCCAAGCGCCTTATCTTGAGGCTGTTGAGGGATGGGCTGATCCCCGTGAGCTTCGGCGATGTAGTCCCTTCGAGGGCCGGATACAAGATCCTGTCGGGGGACGACATAGTCCTGAAGCTCTCCAAGCTCCTCAAGCCGGAGAGGGTCGTGTTCGCCATGGATGTAAACGGGGTTTACAGAAGGTTGGGGGGAGAGTTGCTCAAGGAAGTTAGGCTGGGCTCGGAGGTAGGTTTTTCAAAGGGCGGGTTCGACGTTACTGGCGGGTTGAAGAGGAAGTTGAGCATAGCTTTCAGGATAGCGAAGATGGGGGTCGACGTGAGGTT
>JAGGXQ010000023.1 GCA_021162925.1 Nitrososphaerota archaeon | reverse complement strand
CTGACCATAGTGGAGAGCACGGTAAGGGTCGGGACGACCAGGAGGATCTACGAGAGGGTTCAGATGCCGATCGTCCACAGCCCGGTCATCGGAAACGAGAAGGACGGGATGCTCTGGTGCATCAAGGATCGATACACCAAGTACCTGGCCGCACCTAAGCCCGAGTTCTCGGAGCTTGCTAAGTCCTACTACGAGGGCCTAGGGCTCAGGGTCAAGGTCCTGAGCAGGCCCGAAAGCACGGAGCTGGCGAAGCTCTGCGAAACGACCTACTACGCGCTCATGATATCTTGGTTCCAGGAGGTCAATAGGATGTGCAACAAGGTCGGGGCGGACTTCGACGAGGTGTGCGAGTTCATAGGCAGGATAACGAAGGAGAGCGGATACCAGCACTTGAGGCCCGTCTTCTACCCTGGGGTCATAGGGGGGCACTGCCTCATGCCGAACCTGAAGTTGTTGACGTTGGACTTCAAATCCAAGTTCCTCGATGCGATAGAGGAGAGCAACGAGAGGAGGAAGAGGGAGCTAGGAGCCTGACTGCTCCTCCTCGACCTCTAGCTCGGTGGGGGCTGGGGTCGTAGCCATCGTGTACCCTATCCAGGCCAAGATCCCCAACAGGGCCGCTACGGCGACGAATATGGTTATCTGAATTACGATCGTGGCTATGGAAGGCGTGAAGATGAGCCAGCCGTAGATTATCGCGACGATTATGCTCGCAAAGAATATAGCCCAACCTATCGCCTGATCCCTGTTCATATCAAAGCTTCTCTCGGATGCCTTATTTAAATCTATGTGGTTTTCGGCACGGATTTAAGCGACGGGCACGATATAAACCGGATTGAGGAGGTGGATCCACACCTTAACCGGTGTTTCGATATCGCTCTTACTGTTCTACCTATCGGGCTTGAGCCTTGAGCCATGCACGGCCATGCTCGTCTTGCTAGTGGTGAACTCGCTCAGGACCGTGGCGAAGCCTTACTCCTACTTCAGGCATCATAAGCTCAGGAAGGGCTTCGACTGGCTGCTCAGGCTTACGGGCGAAGATGTCCTACTGGCGGCGATGGCCTTGTTCGTTTGTAATTTGAACCCGACCGGCTTCTTGCCCGAAGCGTTTACGTGCCTCGCATTTTTGACGACTGGGTATGTAGGATCGAGGTTTCCAGACCTCGATATGGCTGGCAGGAACAGCCCTCATCACAGGAAGCTCTACCACAACGTCTTCTCCATGCTAATTACATCTCTTCCATTCGTATTCGTATCTCCTTGGGTATCTCTCTCTTGGCTCCTCTCCTACCTGAGCCACCTGGTTTTGGACTCGGCGACCAGGAAGGGGGACTCCCTCGTTTACCCCGTTTCCGAAAGGGTTTTCAGGATTTAGCAAGCCTTAAATCTCAACCTGCCTAAAAGAGGCATGCCCAGGCTGCTCGAAAGTGAGGGGGCCTGTCTGGTCGTCATAGACGTTCAGGAGAGGCTGTTCACGCATATAGCCGATGGGGAGTCAGTGCTCAAGCAAATCCTCAAGCTCGTAAGGTTCTCGAAGCTCATCGGCATTCCGATCGTCCTGACCGAGCAGTATCCAAAGGGTCTGGGCCCTACCCTCAAGGTGGTAAAGGAAGAGGTAGCTGGGGATGCGATCGTGAAGACGACCTTCAACTGCTTCGGCTCAGAGGAATTCGTGAAGAGGCTGGAGGAGATCGGGGCGAAGACGCTGATCCTTTCCGGAATAGAGACGCACATATGCATCGCCCAGACGGCTTTGGATGCCATCGACAGGGGATACAGGGCCTGCGTGATCTCGTATGCCGCCTTCTGCATGAGACATAAGAACAAGGAGGTGGGCATCGACAGGATGAGGAGCGAGGGGGTAACGATCTCATCGACCGAGATGCTGATCTACGAGCTACTCAAGGACTCATCGACGGATGAGTTCAAGCAGGCCTTAAGGCTCATCAAGGGCATACCTTGAATTACGTCTACGCCACGAGACCGTCAAACCACTTTCTGATTTCTTCCATCCTTTTCCTTATCGTTCCGACAGATACACCGAGATACTTTGCCAAGCGCGACTCGACCCTTATCCCCCTCCTCCTACAAGAGAGCGAGATTAATGCCGCCACGATCCCAGCCGGATTCTTCCCAGATGGCCTATAGATCACGTCGAGTATCGGTAGGACTTTGAGCAGATCGAGGGTCACGTCCCTAGGTAGCCCTAACCTATCCACCAGCCTTCTGGCACACCTACCTATGTCGATCGGTGGTGGCCTAAGGTTCAGCCTTCTTACCATTTGGTTGTAATATCTCGCCACTCCGTTCTTTGAGATTCCTATAGACTCGAACTCGCCTAAAAATATACACCTGCCCTTCAACCTACCGGCTAGGTAGAGGGATGCCGCCACTTTTTCGACCGGTCTGCGGCGCCCAAGCACCCCGAGTGCGATGGCATCCTCTAGGATCGAACTCGCATCTTCTAGTAGCTCTTCTACTTTAAGATCCCTAGCGATCCTCTGGAGGATCGGCAACGTCCTTTCGAGCTCTTTTTCGACGATCTCCGGTTTCAAGAATTCTACATTCGGATTGACCCACAAGAAGTAGTCCGCCTCTAACGGCTTCTCCTTCAGCAATTCGGCTATCGAGTTCACATCCATCCCGTCCCTAACTCTCTTATACAGGAGTTTGCTGCTTCTGAACTTAGGGGATACGAGCTTTAACGCAGCCCTCCTGATTTCCTCAAGTTCACCCTCGCTCAACCTCTTCATTACGGCTTTGGTGTATTTCTCGTTCATGATAAGTGAAGTATCGAAATACCTGCGAAGCCTTTCTAATGCCTGTTTGATCTCTTTAGAATACTCGGCTTTATACCTCTTCATCCCGGCCTTCTCGAAGAAGGGGTTGTACCTGCCCATTACCGCAAGGCTCTCCACGAACGGCTTTCCCACTAAGGGCATGGTCTCTCTGACCAACTTAGTTCCGAGGCCTATCCCCCTGAACCTAGGATCGACTATGACCCTCCATATCCTTATGAAAAGCCTGTTCACCTCTTTTGCGTACTTCTTCCGATCTTCCTTGAGCAGGCGCCATAGGTGGAGATGCGGTAGTGCCTCCCTCCTTTTGCTCAAATAAAGGTAAGGTGGGCCGTAGACTATAACCCCTATCAACTCGCCGTTTAACGTCATCCTGAACACCAAGGGGAGCTTCACACACACCTGTCCTCTGTAGTGGAACCGTTCCAGCTTCTTGTAGTCTTCGAAGTCTCCGTGTTCGATGATCACCTCTTTAAGCAAGGAGCAAGGCCTCGGCTTCGCATCGATGTATCTTACATCAACATCGCTCCCAAACCCCTTCTTTATCAGTACGGTCGGGTTCAAATCGTATATCAGATCCTCATGGGCGGTGGAGACTATCAAGGTACTCTTGAACCTTCTGGCAACCTTCTGGACGCAATATGTGACGACCTTTGCGGTGACCCTGTCGAGCGTGGAGCAGAATTCGTCCATGAGCCAAGTCCTCAAACCCGAATCTATCATCCTCGCTAGCTTGAAGCGGTACTTCTGCCCTTCGCTCAGCTCTCTGTACTTCCTTAAGTAGAGGTAAGCTTCGCTAAGACCGACCGAATTAAGGATCATCAGAGCTTCGTTCAAGTCCTTCCCAACCTGATCGATCAAAATTT
>JAGGXQ010000125.1 GCA_021162925.1 Nitrososphaerota archaeon | reverse complement strand
TTGACCATGGCCGGCTTGAGCTTAAGGACCTCGACTATCGCCCTGACCAAGGCCCTCACGATTGGCGAAGATCTTGGGGACTCTATGGCCTCGGTCTTGTCGATTATCTCGATTATGAACCTGCCGTTCAGCCTTTGTATAAGCTCCTGGAGCTTCTCGACGACTTCGTCGCACTTGAGGCCCGGCGGCAGCCTGAAGTCGAAGACGGATACGGTCTTGCTGGGCAGCACGTTGAGCCCGGAGCCGCCGTGTATCTGGGTTATGGTCGAGGTGAGCTTCCTGAATTTCCCTCCCTTCACCTTCTCGTTGAACTCTTCCACGAACCCGCCAATCAACTCGTGAAGCCTGAACGTCTCGACTATCGAGTTGGAGGCGAGCCAAGGGGTGCTTGCGTGGGCCGTTTCGGTTTCACATACGAACTTAACGCACAGCCTCCCCTTATAACCTACCGTGACCTTGACCAGGTTGCTAGGCTCCCCTATTATGGCGTAGTCGGGCCTTATCCCCTCGTTTATCAGGCCCTTCATCCCCCTCCCCCTTCCCTCCTCGTCCACAACCCCGGCGTAGATCACCTTCCCAGGGTAGTCCTTGAGCCTGCTGGCCGCGAAGAGCATCGATATAAGGCTGGCTTTGGCGTCGACCGCACCCCTCCCCGTTACCCGATCCTTCTTGAGCGATACCCTGAGATAGCCAGGAACCGTGTCCATGTGGCTGCAGAAGAGGACCGTGGGCGACTCCCCCTTCCCCACCTCTCCGATCGCGTTCCCGACCCCATCGATCCTGACCCTATCGAAGCCGAGCGCCACCATCTTGCCGGCCAGGAACTCGGCGAACCTCGCCTCCCTCCCCGTAGGGCTGTAGAGCTTTAGCGCCTCCCTCAAGGTCTCTATCTCTTCCCTCATCTCTTAGCCCTTCTCGCGGCGTACTTTATAATTTCGCCCGGTATGTCGACGCCGGTCACGGACACGCTATGCCTGAACTCGACCGTCCCGTTTATCTCGTGGACCAGGTAGCCGTCCTCCGACTCCATGCAGTCGACGCCGTACACGCCTTCTCCAACGGTTTCGACCGCCTTCAGCACGAGCTCCTCCAGCTCCTCGGTGACCGGGCAGTCCTCCGCCCTGCCGCCTAAGGCCGTGTTCGTCTTCCAGTTCTGCGAAATCCTGTATATCGCGGCTACGACCCTATCCCCGACGACGAAGGCCCTTATGTCCCTAGGGGGCCTCTTGACGAACTCCTGAAGGTAGTAGAGCTGGTACAGGGGGAACATGTAGGACCTGTCCTCTAAAACGGCCTCTGCGGAGTCCCTGTCCTTGAGGAGGGCGACCAACCTCCCCCAGCTCCCTATCACGGGCTTTAACACGGCGGGGTAGCCGAGCTCATCCAGGGCCTTAAGTCCCCCTTCCTTGGTGAAGGCGAGCATGGTCTTTGGGGTCGGGATCCCGGCCTTTTCGAGGAGCGCCGTAGTGAAGAGCTTGTTCCCGGTCAGGAGGCAGCTCTGAAGGTCGTTTACGACCTGGTATCCCTTGGCCTCGAGCAAGGCGGTGATCCCGAGCCCCCTGAAGTAGCTCACGCACCTCTGGAGGACGACGTCCCCGAAGTCCACGTCCCTCTTGCTACTCACCGTGAAGTAGCCGTCCTTGACCTGGTGGAGCTCCACGTCGTACCCCAGCCTCCTCCCGGCCTCTAGGAGCATCTTCTCCTCCTTCCTCAAGTTGTCGTAGGCTATCCCTATCCTCAACCCGAATCCGCCTCTAGGATCCTCCTCTCCAGCTCGTCGGTGAGATCGAGCTCGAAGAGATCCCCCTTTGCGAGCTCCTTCAACCCCAGCGATAGCCTCTTCGTCTCTTCCGGGGAGGGGTTCAGGCCGAGCAGGCTGAGGAGGAGCGCGGCGCTGTTCTTGCCCGAGAGCTCCCCGAACACTATCCTCCTCCTGTTCCCGACCAGCTTGGGAGGTATCAGCTCGTAGGTCGATGGGCTCCTTAGCATCGCCGCAACATGGGTCCCGGCCTTGTGCCTGAAGGCGTTCTTCCCGACTATCGGCTTCGAGTCGGGGGTCTTCAAGCCGGTGTAGGAGCCGAGGAGATCCGAGAGGTCCTTGAGCATCTCCAACCTGACGTCGAGCTCGACGCCGTAGAGGAGGATGAGCGCCAGGGTGGCTTCGGCGAGGGATGTTATTCCGACCCTCTCGCCTATCCCGTCTATGGTCACGTGGACGGCGCTCCCACCAGCTTCGAGGCCCGCCAGGCTGTTCGCTAGTGCTAGGCCCAAGTCGTTGTGGCAGTGAACGTCCAAAGGCGTAGAAACCTCGTCTGCGATCATCTTCACCATCCTGTACATCCCGGAAGGCCTCATCACGCCCAAGGTGTCGGGGAGGCTTATCCTATCGACCCTCGCCTCCTGGGCCTTCCTGCAGGCGAACTTGAGGAACTTGGGATCGGCCCTACTCGCATCCTCCATGGTGAACCTGACCTTGAGCCCGTGGGCCTTTGCGTAGTCTATGGCCTTGACCATCCTGTCGATGGCCTCCTCCCTGCTCATC
>JAGGXQ010000019.1 GCA_021162925.1 Nitrososphaerota archaeon | reverse complement strand
GAGAACAGGGATCTCGCCATAGAGTTCGTCAAGTTCCTATTGAGTGGCGAGGGCAGGGAGCTCGTGGAGTCCTGCGGGCAGAACGTTATATACCCCGCCTACGTCGATAGGCCTTCTCGCGTCCCTAAAGAGCTGCTGGGATTCGTGAGGCCGATGGGTGGGTGATATGTGGCTCAGGGAGAGATCTCCGTTCGTAATCGCCTCGGCCCTGCTCGGGGTGCTCATCCTCCTCTTCCTAATCCTGCCCGTAGCCGATTCTATCTTCACCTCGGCGGGTGGGCTCTACGCGGCGCTCATGAGCGAGGGGGTCAGGAGGTCGATAACGACGAGCTTTTACGCGGCCTTCATAACCACGCTTATAGCCCTGCTCTTGGGGGTGCCCCTGGCATTCATCCTGTCCAGGTATGAGTTCCCAGGGAAGAGGCTCATAGACTCGGTCATAGACATCCCGATCCTGATACCCCACAACGCTGCGGGCATAGCCCTGCTCATGCTCCTGGGCCCTAGGTCCCCGATAGGCTCCCTATTCTCAGGCGTGGGCATATCCTTCACGGATACGCTCTTCGGCGTGGTGGCGGCGATGCTGTTCGTCAGCTCTCCATTCATGATAAGGAGCGCCGAGGAGGCGTTCAAGTCGATAGATCCCTCGCTCGAGAAGGTCGCCAGGAGCCTGGGGGCCTCGAGCTTCCAGACCTTCGCCCACATCCTCCTCCCCCTCTCGCTCAGGGGGATACTGACCGGCTGCCTCCTCACCTGGGCCAGGGCGATAAGCGAATTCGGTGCGGTCGTTATACTCGCCTACAACCCGAAGACGGCCCCGGTCTACCTTTACGACGTTTTCATCAGCGAGGGGCTGAAGGGCTCCGCACCCATCAACGGCCTGCTCATAATCTTGGCCTTGGCGGTGTTCGTCGGGCTTAAATTCCTGGCCGCGAAACCTACCAAGCCGGTCTATTGAGGCGAGGGTATGAGCCTGGAGCTGAAGGGGGTCTGTAAGGAGTTCGGGGATTTCAAGGTTAGGGACGTGAATCTGGCCGTGGGCGAAGGGGAGTACTTCGTCGTATTGGGGCCTACGGGTGCGGGGAAGACCCTCCTCCTTGAGCTCATAGCCGGTTTTCACAGGCCGGATGAGGGGAGGGTATACATAGACGGCACCGACGTTACGGATGAGCCCCCGGAGAAGAGGAGGGTCGGATACGTCCCCCAGAGCTACACCCTGTTCCCGCACATGACCGTCGAGGAGAACATAGGGTTCGGCCTAAAGGTGAGGGGCGTGAAGAAGGAGGAGAGGCTAAAGCTGGTCGAAAGGCTCATGGATTCCATGGGGATATCGAAGCTTAGGGGCAGGCTCCCCATGACCCTGAGCGGCGGGGAGCGGCAGAGGGTTGCGATAGCCAGGGCCCTGGCCGTAAACCCCAGGTTGCTTTTGTTGGACGAGCCCTTGAGCGCCCTGGACCCAAGGACCAAGGAGCCGATAAGGAGGGAGCTTAGGAGGGTCCATGAAGCTTTCGGAGTCACGGTCATACACGTGACCCACGATCAGCTCGAGGCCCTCATGCTCGCCGATAGGATAGGGATCATGAACGATGGGAGGCTTGTCCAGGTAGGGGAGCCTAGGGAGGTCTTCTTGAACCCGAAGGACGAGTTCGTCGCCAGGTTCGTGGGGTTCGAGAACCTGTTCGAGGGGGAGGTCGAAGCCGTCGAGGGCGGGCTCGCAAGGGTCAGGGTCGGCGATCTGGTCATTGAAGCGGTCGGGGGAGGGCTCGGCGCCTGCCTGGTCGGGATAAGGCCGGAGGACGTAACGGTATCCCTAAAGCCCCTGAGCTCTAGCGCCAGGAACTCGTTCAGGGGTAGGGTGGTCGAGGTCGAGGATATGGGGGCCCTGATCTCCTTGAGCGTGGATGTGGGCATCCCGTTCAGGGCCCTGGTGACGAAGAGGTCTTTCACCGACATGGGCCTCAGGGTTGGGAGCGAGGTCTACTTGACGTTCAAAGCATCCTCGGTAAGGCTCATAAGGGCAAAATAGCAAAAGTTAAATCCGTTTAAACAAAAATAAGCCCATGGTCAATTCTGAGCCGATAGGCATCCTAAGGTTCACTCTGTCCCCTAAAAGGGAGCTTTACTCGTATAAGGTGGTGGTCAGGCACGAGCCGGGGATCGTATCCAGGATTTGCACCATACCCGAGCTTAAGAAGGTCGACGTCCAGCACCTCACCTACGCCCCCATCTCGTTCAAGAAGAGGGGTAGGGTATCGCTGTTTTTGGTCGCGGACTTCAAGGATAGTAACGTGGATCCGGAGGCCCTGCTCGAAAAGTTGAAGGCTACCGAGGGCGTCTTGGACGCGGAGCTTGGGAGGGTCGTCTTCCCCGGCCTTATAATCGACGACTTCCACTTCCCTATATACCTGATGAAGGATTACAGGGCGGTAATAGTGGATCAGGGGACGCTATCGGGGATGCTGGAGGGGGTAAGGGACGAGATGGGTCCGGCTGGAGAGGCCTTCCTATACCATCAAGGGTTCGATGCTGGAAGGATGGCCGTGGATTACTGGCTCTCTGAGATGGAGCCGATCATAGGGGTTAAGACGAGGAGGGAGATCTGGGAGGCTATATCAAGGATGATAAAGGCCCTGGGCTGGGCGTCCATAGAGACCCTGAACTGGAGCGATGATGGAATAGGGATAAGGATAAGGGCCGACGGGCTGGTAGAGTGCCAGCTGCTTAAGAGGCACATGGGGAGCCATATGTTCAGGGGGTTCATCTCGGGGATCTTCAGCAGGCTCTTCGGCAAGGAGCTGCTGGCGAAAGAGGTCAAGTGCGTAAGTAAGGGGGACGAGTACTGCGAGTTCCTAACCACCGAAGTATTCGTGGGCGAGCGTTAGGAAGATCGATTCGGGTAGCAGCCTCCTGAGCAGGAGGTAGCTGGATTTCTCACCCACGATGTACCTTAGCCTTTCGGCCTTGGAGTTCACGGCCTTCCAGATCACGTCGGCCACCTCTTCTGGGGGAGAGCCACCGGAGACCAACTCGGCCACCCTCTTCGCCATCTTTCCGTAAGGGCTTCCCTCGGATAGGGTCGATGGTATCACCTTGGCGTTGTTTATAAGTCGGGTCTTTATGGTCCCCGGCTCTATTACGATGACCCTTATCCCGAACTTCTTAACCTCGTGCCAGAGGGCTTCGGATAGCCCCTCTATCGCATACTTCGTGGCGCAGTAGTGGGCGATGAGCGGCATCGAACTCTTGCCCACGACCGATGACAAGTTCACTATCACCCCCTCCCCTTTCTCCCTCATGTGGGGTAGGAAGGCCCTTATCACCGAGACCGTGCCGAAGTAGTTCACCTCGAATACCCTCTTAGCATCTTCCAAAGGCGTATCCTCCACGCTGCCCATCACGCTACAGCCTGCGTTGTTGATGACGGCGTAGGGGACCCCGTGCTCCTCGATCACCTCCCTCGCAACCCTAGAGACGCCATCGTGATCGGTCACGTCGAGCTCCTTCACCACCACGTTATCCGGCCAGCCGAATTCCTTCGCCCTCTCGGCCCTCCTCATGGTCGCTATGACCTTCCAACCCTCCCTCGAGAACCTCTCGACCGTCGCCTTCCCTATCCCGCTAGAGGTCCCCGTTATAAATGCTAGCTTGTTCAACTCTCACGGGCTAGGGCTCTTTCCCTTTTAAATCCTTTACGGAAAGGCTTAATACCTCGGCCCACCTCATCCCCGAAAGATGAAGAGGCCCCTGATAGTCGTGAAGATCGGGACCGCGGTCCTATCGAAAGGTTCCAGGATAGATGAAGGGGCCGTGAAGTCGATAGCCGATCAGGTCTCTGACCTGGTCGAGAAGAACTCTTTCGTGCTCGTATCTTCTGGAGCCATCCTAGGGGGGATAACCCTTCTGAACTTGGACAAGACCCCGAGCGAGCTGAGCTTGAGGGAGAAGCAGGTCTGTGCCTCGATAGGCCAGCCCTACCTCATGTCTCTTTACGGGAAGTACTTCTCTAGGAGAGGGGTCCAGACGGCCCAGATCCTCCTGACCGAGGACGATCTGGCGAACAAGGTAAGCTACAGGAATGTGTGGAGGACCCTGAACGCGTTGCTGAAGCTGGGCGCGGTCCCGATAATCAACGAGAACGATGCGGTCTCCGTGAAGGAGTTGCTCCCCCTGAACCCGTACGTCCCGGATAGCGTCAGGTTCGGGGACAACGACAGGCTCTCGGCGATAGTGGCATCTAGGCTGAAGGCGAGCCTCCTCCTCATCCTCAGCGACGTGGACGGCTACTACGAGTTCGGGGAGGATGGGTCGAAGAGGCTCGTGGAGGAGATAAGGGAGATAAACAG
>JAGGXQ010000003.1 GCA_021162925.1 Nitrososphaerota archaeon | reverse complement strand
CTTCCTCGGCCATGGCCCTCGTGACTTACTCTTTTTCGAGCTTGACCGGCTTCAGCCTGATCCTCCTCCCGGCTTACCTGCTCCTCGCCCTGATAGTCTACGTCCTGGTCCTTTCCGCCCTAAAGGGTCTGAAGAAGGAGGATCTGAAGTTCTTCCTGAAGCTTCTGCCGGCTGGCATTTCGGCCAGGCTCGTCAGGCTCGCCAAGAGCCCTACCCTTTCGCCCGTACTCGAGAGGCTACTAGAGGGGTGAGACGCCTCAGGTAGGTTGGCAACCTCTAGCAATCATCGGCCTCGTAGCTCGGCGGGTTAGAGCGCTGCTCTGGTAAGGCAGAGGTTGCGGGTTCGAATCCCGCCCGAGGAATTTTTTAGTTAACGAAAAGGTTATTAAAATCGCCAATTCCTAATGAAGGTGGTCTCTACGGGGATAAGAATCTGCTATATAGCGGATTCGAAGAGCGTCCACACGAAGAAGTGGGCCGAATACTTCTCAAATCTCGGTTGGGACGTCCACCTTATTTCTTTCGACAGGCCCATCCCGATGGCCGGCGTAAAGCATCATTTTATAGAGAAGGTGGACGTGAAGAGCAAGGTTTTAAGGTATTTGGTAAACTCCCTGCTCCTGAAGAGGGTGAAGAGGGAGATAAGGGAGATAGGGCCCGATCTTATACATGCCCACTACGCCCTCGGATACGGGACCGTCGCCGCCCTCTCCGGGTTTCACCCGCTCGTCATATCGGCTTGGGGGGACGACGTGCTGAAGACGAAGGGGGTGTTCAGAATGGCCGTCAAGTATTCACTGAAAAAAGCAGATCTGATAACCTGCGATGGAAATAGCCTGAAGGAGGGAATCTTGAAGATGGGGATAGACGAAGGAAAGGTGAGGATCGTATTTCACGGGGTAGATACGGAGAAGTTCAGGCCCGGAGAAGAGGCGGACTTAACGGTCGTCAGCACGAGGCTCTTGGAGCCGAGCTACGATATAGAAACGCTCATAAGGGCTGCTTCGATCGTGGTAAAGGAGGTGCCTGATACGAAGTTCGTCATAGCGGGGGAGGGTAGCGAAAAAAGGCGCCTGATCTCCCTCTCCGAAGAGCTTGGGATATCGGATCACGTTAAGTTCGTCGGGTGGTTAGAGCAGGAAGAGTTGGCGAAATTGCTCTCAACTTCTAGCGTCTTCGTATCTACCTCGCTATCCGACAGCACCGCCGTGAGCATGCTAGAAGCGATGGCCTGTGGGTTGCCGGTCGTCGTGACGGATGTCGGGGATAACAGGTACTGGGTGAAGGAGGGCTTAAATGGGTTCATAGTGCCGATAAAGGATCCACAGGCCCTCGCGAGATCGCTCATCCGCCTTCTTAAGGATGAGGAATTAAGGCAAAGGATGGGGGAGGAGAACAGGAGGATCGCCTTAGAGAGGGCCGATTATAGGAAGGAGATGGAGAAGATGCGTAGGCTTTATGAAGTGCTGTTGGGGATGTAGTGGTATGAAGATACTCGTAACAGGGGGAGCGGGTTTCATAGGCTCCCACCTTAGCGAAAAGTACGTGGAGGAGGGGCACACGGTCCTATGCCTCGACAACCTCATGAACGGGAACCTCGTAAACATAAGGCACCTGCTCAACAAGAGGAACTTCAAGCTGATCATCGGGGACGTAAGGGACATCGACCTCCTAGAGAAGCTCATGAGAGGGGTGGATGTCGTTCTGCATTTAGCAGCGCAGATCCATGTGGACAGGTCGATAATAGAGCCGAAGCTCACCTATGAGATCAACGTGCTGGGGACCCAAAACGTCTTGGAGGTCTCGAGGATGTATGATGTAAAGAGGGTCGTTTTCACATCCTCTAGCGAGGTTTACGGTTCGGCCAAATACGTCCCCATGGACGAAAAACATCCGCTCGACGCACCCCATCCCTACGGAGCAAGTAAGATAGCCGCCGATAGGATGTGCCACGCCTACGCAAAGACCTACGGCATGGACGTGGTGATAGTCAGGCCTTTCAACATATTCGGGCCCAAGCAGAAGGATTCTGGATACGGGGGCGCCATATCCATATTCGTAAAGCGTGTTTTGAGGGGGACACCTCCGATAATATACGGGGACGGAAAGCAGAGCAGGGACTACACCTACATCAAAGACGCCGTGAGGGCCTTCGACTCGGTCGTAAAGTATGAAGGCGAGATAGAAGGGCCGATCAACTTCGGCACGGGGAAAGACATCGAGATAGAGAAGCTCGCAAGGCTGATCATAAAGCTGTGCGGTAAGGAGGGCGAGATCGAGCCCGTCCACGTCGAGCCCAGGCCGAGCGAGGTGAGGAGGCTCGTGGCGGACTACTCGAAGGCCAAGAGGCTCTTCGGCTGGGAACCCAAGTACAGACTCGAGGAGGGGTTGATGGAGTTCATAGATTGGTACAGGAACTACAAGTCGGAGGAATGGAGCAAGCCGGCATGAAGGTTCCTTACTTCAAGCCGTACATAGGCAGGGAGGAAGAGGAAGCCGTCTTGTCGGTGCTGAGATCGGGCTGGCTGACGATGGGGCCGGTAACCGAGGAGTTTGAGGCTAAGCTCAGGGATTACTTGGGGGTTAAAGAGGTCGTGGCGGTGAGCTCCTGCACGGCCGCGCTTCACCTATCTCTTCTTGCCCTTAAGATCGGGGAGGGGGACGAAGTCATAACGACCCCGTTCACGTTCGCCGCAACCGGAAACGTCATAATGCACGTAGGTGCCAGGCCCGTATTCGTGGATATAGAAACGAAGAGCTACACCATAGACCCGGAAGGGGTAAAGGAGGCCATAACGGAAAGGACGAAGGCCATCATCCCGGTAGATTACGCAGGGCATCCATACGACGTGAGGGCGATATCCGAAATAGCAGAAGATCATGGGCTCTTCGTGATCGAGGACGCGGCCCATGCCCTAGGGGCCGAGTACGAAGGCAAGAAGGTTGGAAGCTTGTCTACAACGACGTGCTTCAGCTTTTACCCCACGAAGAACATAACGACCGGGGAGGGAGGCGCGATAGCGACCGATGACGAAAGGGTTGCAGAGAGGCTCAGGCTCCTAAGGCTGCATGGGATGAGCAAGGACGCTTGGAAGAGGTATACGAGCGTCGGGAAGTGGTACTACGAAATAGAGGAGTGCGGATGGAAGTACAACATGACCGATCTTCAGGCCGCCATAGGGATAAAGCAGTTAGAAAGGCTCGATCGGTTCATCGAGGAAAGGAGGAGGATAGCCAAGATCTACAACTCCGAGCTCGATGGGCTCGACGTAATAACCCCGAAGGAATTCGGAAACGTGAAGCATGCGTACCACCTTTACCCCCTCTTGCTCAAGGACTACGACAGGGATGAGTTCATCAGGGAGCTGGGAAGGAGGGGGATAGGGTGCAGCGTCCACTTCATACCACTTCACCTTCATCCCTTTTACAGGAAGGAGTTCGGGTTCAGGCCAGGGGACTTCCCAAGATCCGAGTGGGTTTACGAGAGGGAGGTTTCCTTGCCCCTGTATCCCGGCCTTACGGATGAGCAGATAAGGTGGGTCGTCGAATCCGTAAAGGAAGTGATCGGATGACGGGGTACAGGCGCACCCTAGAGCAGCTCAAGGAAGTTATGAGGAGGATAAACGCTGGGGAGGTGAACCCGGTCAGCCTTATCTACTGGAGGATGCACAGAGAGCTGAACCTTGACATGATAATGAAAGCAGGCGGGGAGCTGGTCTTGGATGTAGGTTGTGGGGCTTGCGACTACATGATACCGCTCGAAAGCGCGGGGAAGAGGTGCGTTGGGATCGATCCGATCTACGAGACCTCGATAGCCGAATGCAAGAAGAAGGGGAGGGAGCTGCAGCTCATCCAAGGCATAGGAGAGTACCTCCCTTTCAGAGACGAGGTATTCGACTTGGTCCTGCTCCTCTCGACCCTCCAGCACGTAAAGGATCAGGAGGCGGTCCTATCCGAAGCGAGGAGGGTTCTGAAGAAGGGAGGGGCTTTGGCCGTAAGCGTCCCCCTGAACCGCAATGCCCTATCGTTCAGGAGGAAGAAGCCGAAGGGATACACCATGACCTTCTCCCTATC
The DNA here is from genome assembly GCA_021162925.1 of Nitrososphaerota archaeon. Taxonomy (GTDB): domain Archaea; phylum Thermoproteota; class Nitrososphaeria; order Nitrososphaerales; family JAGGXQ01; genus JAGGXQ01. The sequence goes on along the minus strand of JAGGXQ010000003.1, from coordinate 4,236 downwards.
GGATTTTAGGAGGCTCCTCGTTAAAAGTGGGTTCAGGATATCGAAGGAGAGGTGCTTCGGGTTCTTCCCCTTGGGCATGAGCAGGTTGCTCCTACTCCCATACGCCATGCTGGGGGATAAGGCCGTCGAGAGGCTCATCGGCCTCTTGGACGCTTTGACGTACCGCTTAAGGGTGGCGAGCGCTTCGGTCGTGGCGGTGTGCAGGAGGGGGGAGTGATGAGGCTTCTCGGGAGCAGGAAGGTTTACTTGGCTTACCTAGCGGTCCTAAGGTTCTTGTTCGGTCTAAGGGGGGAGAACGAAGGGATCAGGATCATGGAGGAGGACTGGGACCACCTTATCGTGCTCGACGCATGCAGATACGATTACTTCGAGAGGTTGAACGAGCTCGGAGGGAGGCTCTTCAGAAGGACGAGCATAGCATCCACGACCGCTGAGTGGCTGAAGCGCAACTTCCCCGGATACTACGGGGATGTAGTTTACGTCTCTGCGAACCCATTCGTTTCGAACGTCGAGTTTCAGGGGTTCAAGGGGTACGAGCACTTCTTCAAGGTCGAGCCGGTCTGGGACTACGGTTGGAGCGAGGAGACGGGAACCGTGCATCCAAAGGTCGTGGTAGATTCGGCCTTGAGGATCAGGGAGGAGCATCCGGATAAAAGGCTCATAGTCCACTTCCTCCAGCCACACGCCCCCTACATAGGCAGCACTAGGATAGCGAGATCCGATCTCGGCATAAGCGGAGGGGCTAAGGAGGAAGTTATCGATGTGATATGGGCCAAGGTCAGGAGGGGGGAGATACCTGTAGAGAAGTTGAAGAGGGCATACGAGGACAACCTCAGGCTCGTAATGGGGGAGGTGAAGAGGTTGGTCGAAGGTTTGAGCGGCAAGATCGTGGTAACCGCAGATCACGGGGAGTGCTTCGGGGAGCACGGCGTCTACGGGCACGATTGGGGCATATACTTTAAAGAGCTGGTTGAGGTGCCTTGGCTCGAAATCGAGAAGGGGGAGAGGCTCAAGGCGAAGTGGGAAGAGAGGGAGAGCGGGGAATTGAGCGACGAGGAGAAGATAAGGAGGAGGCTCAAGGCCCTGGGATACTTGGACTAAAGGAAAGGTTTTTTATCGATGGAGGGGATGGAAGCCTGATGGATCTGGCCCATTTGGAGTCGCTCGAAGCAGGGAGCATTTACATAATAAGAGAGGCATACTACAAATACAGGGATAGGCTCGCCGCCCTGGTCTCTTGGGGTAAGGACTCAACGACCATGCTTTACCTGATAAGGGAGGCTTTCTTTGGGGAGGTCCCCATCCCGGTCGTGCACATAGATACGAGCTTTAAGCTCAAGCCCATCTACAGCTTCAGGGACAGGCTCGTAAAGGAATGGAACCTTAAGCTAATAGTGGCGAAGAACGAGGAGGCCCTCAAAAGGGGGATGAACCCGTCCATGGGGAGGTTTAAGTGCTGTACCGCCCTGAAAACCGAGGCTTTGAAGCAGGCGATAGCGAAGTATGGGTTCAAGGCCCTTTTCGTTGCCATAAGGAGGGACGAGCATGCGATAAGGGCGAAGGAGAGGGTCGTGAGCCCAAGGGATTCGGAGTTCAGGTGGAGTATTACGGATCAGCCACCGGAGCTATGGGATCAGTTCAACGAGCTAGATGAAGAAGGGAAGCACGTCAGGATACACCCCATGCTGGGATGGAGGGAGATCGACATATGGGAGTTCATAAAGCTGAAGGGCATACCCGTGAACCCGCTCTACTTTGCGAAGAAGTGGCCCGATGGCAAGTGGAGGAGGTACAGGAGCCTTGGCTGTGAGCCTTGCACCGTTCCGATAGAGAGCGAAGCCAAGACCATCGATGAAATAATCGAAGAGCTGAGATCGACCAAAGTTCCAGAGAGGGCGGGGAGGGCCCAAGACAAGGAGATGAGCTACATGATGCAGAAGCTGAGGAGCCTAGGGTATATGTAATGTTCAACGTGGTTATAGTCGGACACGTGGATCACGGAAAGTCGACCCTGATAGGGAGGTTGCTCTACGACTCCGGCTCAGTACCCGAAGAGAAGCTCAAGGAGATAAGGGAAGTGAGCGACTCGCTCGGGCGTGAGGTTGAGTTCTCCTATCTGGTCGACGCCCTAGAGGAGGAGAGGAAGGGGGAGATGACCATAGAGACGACCCGAACCTTCTTCAAGAGCCGAAAGAGGGATTACTCGATCATAGATGCGCCGGGCCATCTGGAGTTCCTGAAGAACATGATAACCGGTGCGAGCCAGGCCGATGCCTCTATCCTAATAGTCGACGTGGCCAAAGGGGTCGAGGAGCAGACCAAGAGGCACGCTTACCTCCTGAGGCTATTGGGTATGGAAAAGGTCGTGGTCGCCATAAACAAGATGGACCTCGTCGGGAACGATCAAAGGAGGTTCGAGGAGGTTAAGGATGATATCTCCAGCTACCTTAGGACGGTAGGGCTAAACCCCTTGTTCGTGATACCGATATCCGCCTATTTAGGGGATAACGTGATCGGGCGTTCCGAATCGATGAGATGGTACAAAGGGCCGACTTTGGTCGAGGCTCTGGATTCGATGCCGGAGAGAGCCGGCTACCCATACTTTAGGATGCCCGTTCAGGATGTCTACCTCGTCAGGGGGGAGAGGGTATACGTCGGGAACGTAATATCGGGAAGGGTAAGGAAGGGGGATGAGGTCCACGTAACCGGGTCTGGTAAGAGTGCGAGGGTTGAGAAGATAATCGTGCTAGATGGAGAGCTCGAAGAGGCTAGAGCGCCGAAGGGGATTGGCATATCGCTCGATCCGGATCCCATGATCGGTAGAGGCTCGATCCTATGGAATGGGAAGGGCCTGAAGGGCGTAAAGACGATAGAATCGACGGTATTCTGCACAGAGGAGCTTAAGAGCGGCGAGGAGCTGGAGTTCTCTTGCTCGGTCCAAGAAGCCGGATGCAAGGTCGAGGTTTTTGAAAGGATCGATCCGATCAGCCTAAAGAGGCGGGAAAGCGAGGTTCTAGGAGCGAACGAGATAGGCAGGATCGGGATCAGGCTGGATAAGGAGGTCTTCGTCGAATCCTTCAAAGAGTTGCCGGAGCTTGGGAGGTTCGTTTTAAGGAGGAAGGGGATGATAGTAGGAGGTGGTATAATACGCTGATCGTGCTCGGCCTAGATGGGCTCGAATACCATTACGTTGAGGAGTTCGGTTGCAAGAACCTGATGCAGAAGAGCTATGGAATGACCGACATATCCGAGTTCAAGGAGCCTAGGACCGTGGTGATATGGTCTTCCTTTTTGGCGGGAAAGAACCTAGAAGAGAGGGTCTTGAAGGAGAAGGAGCTCTGGTCTTTCAAGCTAAAGCCCGAAGAGACATTCTTCTCGAAATTCGAGAAATGGGAGGCGTTGGACGTCCCGGGCTTCACCTACAACGTCGAGATGCATAAGAGGGAGAGGGAGCTGTTGAAGGGCTTCTTCGAAAAGAAGAACACGATCGAGGATTACGACAAGGTCGCCTTAGAGGACTACAAAAAGATGAAGGAGGAGTTCTTCGAAGCCATCGGCAAGGATTACGAGATCGTGATGGGCTACTTCGCCCTTGCGGACGTCATCGGCCACCTCAGCTTCGGGGTCAAGGCGAAGATGAAGTTGATATACGAAGAGCTGGACTCGCTCGCTAGGGAGGCCAGAGAGTACGCAGATGATATGCTGATCGTCTCGGATCACGGGATGAAGGCGGTCGGGAGGTTCGGCGATCACTCGGATCACGGGTTCTGGTCGATCGGAAGGGAGCTGGATCTAGGGAGGCCTAGGATAACCTACTTCTACAGGCTTATCGAAGGCCTTCGGAAGGCTTGATTTTTCATAAGGGCAGGTTCGCAAGCGTCCTGAACAAGTAATCGAACTGGAAGAGGAGCACGAACACCGATAGCAGAAGCCAAGGCTCGAAAGCCCTCTTGCTCCTCCCCAGGATGGAGCAGTAGCCCAAGGCCGACAGGACCTGGATCGGCAGGTTGTAGAGCACCCTCACCTGAAATACGTAGTTCCCTAGAGCGAACGCGACCGAGCCCAAGGCTACCATGCCGAGCAAGAGCCTATCGAACCTGTCTTCGAGCTTCATGAAGAGCGATGCGTAGAGGGCCAGCAGGGGGGTTATGAAGTTCGTGTAGAAGCCGCCCAGGTACACGTGGGTAGCGTAGGCGACGTTGAACCACCTCCTCATGAACTCCCCCAGGCCTATAG
>JAGGXQ010000115.1 GCA_021162925.1 Nitrososphaerota archaeon | reverse complement strand
GTGGTCATAAAGCTTTTTATTCTGTTATGTACTTGTGGTTTGGAATGGAGATGTCGCAGAGTGCCAAGAAGCCACTCGCCATGCTTCAGAAGGCCGTGAACAAGCACGTCGCCGTGAGGTTGAAGAACGAGCTCGAATACAGGGGGAAGATGACGAACATAGACGGCTACATGAACCTCATCCTCCTGGACGTGAGCGAGTACAACGGCGATGCGCTGATAAACAGCTACAGGAAGGTCGTCATAAGGGGCAACAACATCCTATTCGTCAGGATAATCGACGAGTTGTGAGGCGGGATCATGGGGAAGGACTTCTTCCACTTCGAGATCCTAAACAAGCAGAGCGTGGGGGAGCAGGAGATCGAGATGGTCGAGCGCAAGGGAAAGGGTCATCCGGACACCCTGATAGACGGGGCCTGTGAGTCGGTTTCCAGAAACCTCTGTAAGCTTTACCTGGCGGATTACGGAAGGATACTTCACCACAACGTCGATAAGGGGTTGCTGGTCGGGGGGCGCTCGAACCCGAGGTTCGGGGGAGGCGAGATCCTGGAGCCCATATACGTAATGGTGGCGGGAAGGGCCACCTCTTTCGTCGAGGTCGATGGAAGGATCGAGCAGATCCCGGTCGGTAGCGTGGCGCTCGAGGCGATCAAGGAGCACTTCAAGAGGACGCTTAGGTTCTTGGACGTCGAAAGGCACCTCATCGTGGACTACAGGATAAGGCAGGGCTCGAGCGACCTCAGGTCCCTCGTGTCCAGATCGCTACCCCTCTCGAACGACACCTCGGTCGGGGTCGGGTTCGCACCTTTGACGCCTACCGAGAGGCTCGTGCTAGAGACCGAGCACTACCTGAACTCCGACAGGCTGAAGAAGGAGCTCCCAGAGGTCGGCGAGGATGTGAAGGTGATGGCCTTGAGGAAGGGCAAGGACATAGATCTGACCATAGCCGCGGCGATGGTAAGCGGGTTGGTCCCGGATAAGGACCACTACATAAGCGTGGTGGAGGAGGTCAAGAAGAGGGTGGAGGATCTGGCCTCCAAGTTGGTGGAAAACGACGTGAAGGTTTCGGTGAACTCGGCCGACGACTACGAGAAGGGGATATTCTACCTCACGGTCACGGGGACCTCCGCCGAATCCGGGGACGATGGGAACACGGGCAGGGGGAACAGAGTGAACGGCCTGATAACCCCGATGAGGGAGTATTCGATAGAGGCCGCAGCCGGCAAGAACCCGATAAACCACACGGGGAAGCTTTTCAACGTCCTCTCCCAGATGATAGCCGACGACATCTATAAGGAGGTCAAGGGGATCAAGGAGGTCTACGTGAGGATGCTGAGCAAGATAGGATCGCCGATCACCATTCCCCAGATGCTGAGCGTCGCCGTCATACCGGATGGGCGGAACGTCGGGAACATGGAGTACGAGATAGAGGCGATAAGCGAGGACAGGCTTAGCAGGATCGGGGAGATCTCCGAGAAGATCGTAAACGGCGAGATCTCGCTATACTGACCTGACGTATTCGAGGGCCTTCTCCAACGGGTAATCGAGCCCGACCTTCCTGAAGTACCTCAGTATGTTGGACAGATCCCTCCTCAGCAGCTCCTCGGCGTTCGGGTGATCTACCCTTACCGCCTGGGGCCAGTCTATTATCCAGGCCCTTTCGCCGTCGTAGAGCACGTTGAACTCGCTGAGATCCCCGTTTATCAGGCCCGCGGAGTAGGCTATCCTGAGGCTCTCCAGCACGTCCATCAGGACGCCTTTAGGGTCGTCGAGCTCCTTCACTTCGCAGAGCAGGGCGCCATCTATCAGCTCAAGTACCAGGGCGTGCCTGCTCCTCCCGTAAGGCTTCGGGACCAAGGCCCCCAAAGGATGGACCTTTTTGAGGGCTTTCCACTCCCTTCCGGCGGCCCTTATGTTGACCACTAACCACTGATGCTGGATCAAGGGGCTCGAATAAGCCCTCTTCCTCCTGGTGTCCCTGAAGCTTATCCTCCCTATCCTGTAGAGCTTGAGCGCCCTCCTGTTCCCCTCGTCGTCGACGGCTGCGTAAACGTCGGCCTCCTTCCCGACGCCTATCTCCCTACCCATGCCAGAAATCAAGCCCTTGCCGACCAGGGTCCTGAGGGCCAGGGCATCTAGCCCGGCCGTCAGCAAGGTGTACCCCCTCCTGCTCCTCCCAACGAACCCGAACTCGTGTAGCCTCCTCAGCCTGTAGTCCAGCCTCTTCGCCTCTAGGCCGGTCGCCTTGGTTAGAACCTCTTCCGAAACGTGCATGAACGAGTAGATGAACCTTGAGAGGTGGTATAGGACCTTCCAGTCATCCTCCTCCATCCGCTTGAAGTGCTCGACTGCCAGCCTTAAGGACAACCAAGCTTAAAATAGGCCGCCTTCTTTTAAATCGTATGCTCCCCCTCGGCAAGGTCCCCATCCGCGTCCTGGACGGGTTGGTCCTATCGAAGCTGAGCCCAGGGGAGGAGGTGGTCGTGAAGCCCTCGGTGGGCTTGGACTTCTCCGCCATAAGGTTCGGGGACGAGTACCTGATAGTATCTTCCGATCCGGTTACGGGGGCTTACAGAAGGGTCGGTTGGTATGCGGTGAACGTCGGGTGCAACGACGTTTCGACCAGCGGCTCCAGACCCAGATACGTCGAGAACGTGATACTCCTGCCGGAAGGTGCTGAGGAGCCCTTGCTGGAGGAGCTCGTCGGGGATATGGTGAAGGCGGCGGAATCCCTTGGCGTCTCGATCGTAGGTGGTCATACCGAGGTCACCAAGGGGCTGGACAGGCCGATAGTGATCGTGACCGCCATGACCTTTGCAAAGGAGTTCGTGACCGCTTCTGGTTGCAGGCCCGGGGATAGGATATTCATGACCAAGAGCGCAGGCCTGGAAGGGACCTCGATACTATCGGAGCTCGTCGAAGGGGCATCGGAAGAATTCGAGGAGTCCCTGAGCGTCGTCGAAGAGGCGGTGGCTTCGTTTTCAACCGGGCTGGTCCATGCGATGCACGACCCGACCGAGGGAGGAATCTTGGGCGGTGTGTACGAGATGTCCCTGGCCTCCAACCTCGGCTTCACCCTTTACGAGGAGAGGGTCCCGGTAGCCGAAAAGACCTCGGAGCTATGCTCGACCCTCGGGATAGACCCATTAAAGCTGATATCCTCTGGCTCCCTGCTGATATCCGTCGGCAGGGAAGACGAGAAGGAATTCGAGAGGGAGATGGAGGCGCGTGGCTTCGAGG
>JAGGXQ010000076.1 GCA_021162925.1 Nitrososphaerota archaeon | reverse complement strand
GCTCAGGAACTCGATCCCATCCTCCCTTATGTAGGCAACGGGGGGCACGTTGACGGACTCGAACGCATCCCTCCTGCTCGTGTGGTTCTTCCTGACCTTCGTCCCCCTGTGCACCACTAGCAGCCCGTCCCCCATCCCGGCGTGCATCACCACGTAGACCCCAGCTACATCGGAGGTGCTCACGAACCTGACGGCACCAAGGAGGTTGCTCGCCGCATCCGAAGAGGGCCTGTCCGAGGACCTCTGGGCCCCCACCAGGGCTACGGGTATCGGTATCCCCCTCAGGGAGAAGCTCATCGCCGCGGCCGTGTAGCCCATCGTATCGGTCCCGTGGGTCACGACCACGCCGTGATACCCCTCCCTCACCTTCTCCCCGATCTTAAGGGCGAGCCCCTTCCAGTGCTCGACCCTCACGTTCTCGCTGAGTATGTTGAAGAGCGGATCGGTCTCTATGGTGGCGTAGTCCGAGAGGCCAGGGACCAGGCCGTAGAGCTCTTCCGGCGTGAAGACCGGGTAGACCCCTCCGGTCCTGTAGTCTATCCTGCTCGCTATAGTGCCCCCAGTTCCTATGATCGAGACCCTTGGCAGACCCTCCCTCCTCTCGACCTTGGGCCTCACGAACCCCGGCCTCCTCGCCCCCTCGAGCCTCTTAATCCGCCTCACCCTCCCCACCCTTATCCCGACGTTGTACCCGTTGTCGAGCTTGAGGACCAGGTGCACGTCGTCGGCGAGCTCGTATCTGGGCATGAGCACGCCTTTTAGCCTCCCTTCCTCGAGCACCACCTCCACCCTATCCCCCACCTCGACCCCGAACCTGCTCAGCAGCTCCAGCGCCTTGCCCCTGTACCCAAGGAGACCCATACGCCATCTTGAAGCCACCAACCTATATAAATGAGCGATCTTCGCGACTTCTACCCTTTAAATACCCCGATGCAAGTCGGGGGTAGCGGCTCGAGCATCTAGAAAGGGCTTTAGGAAATCTATATGGATAGATAAGCGGTCGGTATCTCATAAAGAGAATTGAGAGCACCTCAGTCTCTTATTAAATAAAATTACGAAACTTGAAATTAGGGAAGCATACACCCGTAAACGGAATAAAAATTTAGATTGACGCCCCAGTCCGCCTAGATCCCTCCCACGAACCTACCGGGGCTCAGCACGTAGTTCGGATCGAACACTTCCTTCAGCCCCCTCATCAGCTCCAAGGCCTCGCCGACGTCCCCCCAGACGTCGACCATCTCCTTCAGCTCTACGGGGGCGGATTCGACCACCAAGTATCCATCCAGCTTCTCGCTCTCCTTCCTGAGCTTCACTATGCCCTTCTTGAGCTCCCTCGGGTCTCCCCCCATAACCGCCGCGTACATGATCCCGGTCTCCTCATGAAGCCAGACGAACGGATCGAACTCGGACAGCACGCCCTCCGCCTTCTTGAAGATCGCAGGCGAGGAGGACCTAGGGACCCCTATCCTCAGGAGGACCTTTTCGCCGCCTTTGGGGAGGTTTCCCTGCACGTCCTGGATGAAGCCCCAAAGGGAGAAGTGCTCCTTTCCGTTGAGAGTGATGGTCTTGGCGGAGCCTTTGAGCCCTTCCTCTACCGCCTTTGAGTGCTCCTCGACCAGGTCCCCGAACCCTTCGAGCCTCACGACCAGGGCGTAAAGGTCGTTGGCACCGATCCCGTGCCGCTCCTCCATGAGGTTCGATACCTTCTTCCCCAAGACATCTATCGCCGTGTAGGAGAAGTCCTTCTTGGGGAGTTCCATTGCGGACTTCAGGGCCTCGTCGGCCGATTCGTAGAGGGCGATCACGCTCGCCTCCTTCTCCTGAAGCGGGTAGGTCTTGAGGGTAAGCTCGGTGATGACGGCAAGGGTCCCCATGGAACCGGTCAAAAAGCTCCTCACCCTATACCCGGCCACGTTCTTGACGACCTTACCGCCGAAATCGTAAGGGATTCCGGAGCCGGATACGAACTTCGCCCCGAGTATGAGGTCCCTTATCGCCCCGTAGTGGAAGCGCCTGGGCCCGTTCGTGTTCGCGGCGACGATCCCCCCTATGGTGGCGTCGTTGTAGTAGGGGGCGTCTATCGGCAGGAACTGGTTCTCCTTCCCCAGGATTTCCTGGAGCTCCTTCAGCTTCATCCCTCCTCCTACGGACACGGTGAAGTCCTCGGGGGAGAACTCGAGGACCCCGCCCAGACGTGAGGTGGAGAGGGCTATATCGTACTTCTTCGGCTTCATGCCCATCGAGAGCTTGCTCCCCCCTCCCACGACCAGAACGCCGAGCCCCTCTTCGTTTGCCCTCTTGAGCACGCTTACCACCTCGTCCACGTCCTCGGGGGTTACGACCTCCTTCGGCTCCATCCCATCTACCGTATACCTGCCCATTTCAATCACCCTTCTCGCTCGGGAACACCTTCCCCGGGTTGAGTATGCCTTTGGGATCGAAGACCTTCTTTATCCGCTTCATGAGCTCGAGCTCCCTCTCCCCGTACATCCAACTCATGAACTCCTTCTTCGAAAGGCCCACTCCGTGCTCGCCCGTTATGCTCCCTCCCATCTCCACGCACACCTTCAAAAGTTCTCGCTCCGCTGCGAACGCCCTCATCTTCGAGTCCTCGTCCTTCGGGTCGAACGGTATCGCCGGGTGGAAGTTCCCATCCCCTATGTGGGCGACGGACGCTATTATCACGTTGTACGCCTTGGCTATTTCGTAGAGCCTCCTCAGGGTCTCGGGTATCTTTGACCTGGGCACGGATACATCCTCATCCAGGAAGGTGGGCGCGTATATGCCCAAGGCCCCGGTGGTCTCCTCCCTCCCCTTCCACCAGCTCTCCCTCTCCTCCTCGCTCTCCGCGACCTTCACCAGGCTCACGTTGTTCTTCTTACATATCTCCACGACCCTTTCCGCCATCCTGTCTATCACCTTCTCGTATCCCTCGACCTCTATGATCAGAACGGCATCCATCCCCTTCGGGAACCTGTCCGGCGAGTAAACGGCGAGCGAATCGAGCGAAGCCTTGTCTATCAGTTCAAGGGCCCCGGGTATGATCCCGGATCCGATTATCTCCGAAACGGCCCTTCCGGCATCCTCTATGTCCTTGAAGGCGGCCAGCAGGGTCCTCCTGGACTCCGGAACCCTAGTCAGCTTCAGATACGCCTTGGTCACGACCCCCAAGGTCCCCTCAGATCCGTAGAAGAGGGACTGGAGATCGTAGCCCGGGGGGTCCAAGGCCTTACCCCCGAGCTTCACGACCTTGCCCGAGGGCAAGACGACCTCCATCCCCAGCACGTTGTTCGACGTGACCCCGTACTTGAGGCAGTGAGGCCCGCCCGCGTTATGGGCTATGTTCCCCCCTATGGTGCAGACGTCCTTGCTCGATGGATCCGGGGCGTAAAAGAACCCGTGCTCCATCAGCACCTCCGAAAGGGATGCGGTTATGATCCCGGATTCGACCACCACGCACGAATCCTCCAGATCGAGATCCAAAACCCTGTTCAACTTGCTCAGCGAGAGTATTATCCCCCTCGATGCGGGGACGGCACCGCCCATCAGATCCGTCCCGGAACCCCTGGGCACTATCGGTACCCCTTCCTCGTCACATATCTTGAGGACCTTGGAGACCTCTTCCACGCTCGTGGGCGTTACGATAGCTAAAGGCATCTCCCCCATCAGGTTCGAGGAATCGGTCTCGTACACCAAGGTCTCATCGAGGCCCGTTAGAACCTTTTCCTTCCCAAGCTCCCTCACCAACCTATCTAAAGCCCTTTCGGGTTCTAACTCCATCACGACACCTCTCCCGTTCCCATCATTTTAAACTTTCTGTAGCGGAGTTAAAAGAAAGGAAGAACCCTCCCTATTCCCTTGCTCTTGGCTATTTCGTAAACCCTGTTCGCGGTTATAAGGTCCTCCGATATCATGCCGGTGAGGGCGCAGAGTATCTTCTCCTCATCCGAAGACCTGCCCTCCTTCTTCCCGGTTATTATCTCGCCCAGCTCGGCGTATACGTCTTTATCCGATATCAGGCCCATGGAGAACCAGTCACACAAGGTCCCGGTTATCTTCGCCTGCTCCCTGTGATCCACGACGATCTTGTCCATGTACTTTATCGTCCTGTAACCTACCTCTCGGTAGGTCCCTATGGAGCAGATGAGCGTCCCTTCCGCCGGGTTGTAGCCGTCGACCACGGGCGTCCTAGAGTCCGTGGCGATGACGACTATTTCGGCACCGTCCATCGCCTCCATCACGCCATTCGACACCTTTACCTCAACGCCGGCCTCCCTCTCTCCCATCCTCGCAAACTTCTCGGCGACATCCTTTCGGATGTCGTAGACCTCTACCTTATCGAGCTCGAGGACCTCTTTTAAAGCGAGCAGCTGGTACTTCGCCTGTAGCCCCGTCCCTATTATGCTGACCTTGCTCGGCCTCCTGCTCCTCGCCAGGTACTTGACCGCAACCCCCGTCGCCGCCCCCGTCCTTAGCGCGGTGATCCAGTTCCCGGCTATTATGGCCTTCGGGACGAACGTCTCCGGATCGTTTAGGAGGATTATCGAGAAAAGGCTCGGTAGGCCCCGCTCCCTGTTCCTCCACCCGGCCCCTATCCACTTGACGCCGCAGACGTCTGGAGAAGTTATGTACCCGGGCATCGCGTCCGCATCGGCGTCGTGATCGCTTATCAGCTTCATGTCCACGAAGACCTTGGAGGGTATCAGGGCTTCGCCCAAAGCGTACTCCTTTATGGCGGTCTCCACGAGCTCTATCGCTTCCCTCATGGTTATGCCGGTAGACTTCACCTCTTCCTCGGTAAGGTAAACGATCCCGTTCTTTACACCCATACCAGACCCCGTTGCCCGCTGTATATTTAAGTTTTTCTTAAATATATTGGTGCTTAAACTAAAATTTTTGAATGAGAAAAGGTACGCAACGATAAATTTATTTAAGAAGAAAGTGTCAAAAAGAAAAGGGGGGATCGGTTTACATCCAAGGATCTATTACGTGCTTTATACCGATCCCGGCGAGCCCGTCCCTTATCTCCTTCATTATCGCTTCAGCGTCGAGCGGGACGGTGTTCGTGATGATCTCGTGGTAGGGTATCCTCTTGAACAGCCCCTTGATGACCTGCCTAGTCCCCTTGTCTATCGTCGATAGGTGGTAGGCCCAGCTTCCGGTGAACACGAGCTCCCTGCTGCATATCTCGTTCGGATCGAGGGTGAACTTCCCGGCGGTGTACGGAGTGAAGGCTCCAACCTCGTCCAATACCCCTCCTGGCCTCATTATTTCAACTATCTCAGGTATCACTTCCTCTGCGTGCTTTCCGGTGGCGTCGAAGGCGACGTCGACACCCCACCTGTTACCTAACTTGGGCCTGTCGGCAGCGGACGAAAGCTCCTTGAAGAACTTTATCCTCTCCTCCTTGGTGGTCTCCTTGGTGTTTAGGGTGTAATCCGCACCGAACTTCTTTGCAACGTCGAGCTTGTGCTTGTTGGGATCGACGACCACTATCGTGGCATCGGGTACGGCGTTCCTGAGGGCGGTTAGGATCGCTAGCCCTATGGCTCCAGCTCCGTATATCGCGTACAGTCCGACTTGGGAGAACGACTCCTTCTCGCTGACCACCGGAGTGAGGGTGAAGGCCTTGTCGACCGCCCTGAGACCTACTATGTAGGGCTCTATTACGACTCCCATCTCGGGGGTTATCTCTTTAGGCAGCTTCCATATGTGGGTTCCGGGGTCGATTATCACGTACTGGCTCCAAGCGCCGTGGAAGGGCGTGTTATCGAATCCGTAGAAGAACGCCCCGAGGCACCACTGCTGGAAGTCGTAGTAGGTCTCAAAGGCGCAGGTGTAGCAGTAGTGATCTAGGCCCCAGTAGATCCTGTCCCCCTCCTCTGGAACCTCGGTGTGATAGAACATCACCTTATCGGCATCCTTCCCCTTCTTCTCCACTATTCCGACGTACTCATGGCCGAGGTACAGGGGGTAATCGACCTCCCCGCATATCCTATGGGGGCCGTATCCCTTCTCGAAGACGTGCATGTCGGTTCCGCAGATCCCGCTCCTCTCTACCCTCACGAGTATTTGGTCGTCCTTTAGTGGCGGCAGATCCTTCT
>JAGGXQ010000037.1 GCA_021162925.1 Nitrososphaerota archaeon | reverse complement strand
GGGAGGGGCCCTGATCCCGACCGCCTTCTCCATCTACCTGCTCTTCAACCTAGGAGGGTCCTTCTTCTCTTACCTTAAGGTGCTGGTAGCCTTCCTGGTCGTGACGCTGGTCGTCAACAAGGCGGCCAGGCCGGTGAGGGGCCTGGGGATAGCGGTCCCGACCTTCGTCCCTCCCCTCACCTCCGCCCTTACGGCGGCGATCCTCTACCCGATATACGTGAAGACGAACCCATTCACAGTGGCGTACGTCGCCGGGACCCTAGGTTCGCTGGTCGGCGCGGATCTCCTGAACCTGGACAAGGTTTCGAAGCTAGGGGCTTCGGTCGTGAGCATAGGAGGAGCGGGGGTCTTCGACGGGATATACATGTCCGGGATAATGAGCGTCTTCCTGCTATGGCTCTTCATCCTGTAGTCAGCCGTTGACCGTAAGCTCGAGGGCAACGGGCTTGGCGGATGCGATACCTCCCTCCGATACGTACTTGGTCAGCGAGAAGACCTTGAGGCTCCAGGTCCCGCTCGCCTCGCTCGGTAGGGATAGGTACATGTCGAGCGTCTTCGCCTCTAGAGGCGAAAGGGTGACCGCCTCCTCGGATATCGGGGCGAGGGTTCCATCGCCAGCCTTGAGCACGGCCCTCACGACGACGTCCTGGGTCTCGTTCTTCAGGTTGGTCAGGGTAACCCTGACCCTCACGGTTTCGCCCGGAAGGAACTCGCTGGTCACCGTCCCGTTGCTGAGCATGGTGGTCGGGGCCAGGTGGGCCAACATGATCGGCTCGGTCACTTCGAGGGTTGCGACGTTCTTCCCTATCCTGATGCTGTAGTTCCCTGACTCGAACCTGGTCAAGGAGAAGCTGACCGTCCTGTTTTCGAGCGGGGCAAGGGAGACCAGCTGCGAGCTCTCCAGCGTGTCGTTGACCCATAGGGTCACGGTCACCGAGTTGGTTTCATTGACCAGGTTCCTGACCAGGACGGATACGTTTGCGACCTCCCCGGCCGGGACGCTCTCGGGATAGGTCAGGTTCCCTATGTCCACGTTAAGGGTCTCCGGCTCGGACGCCCCGGTAACCGCATAGACGGACAGCTTCGGGGAGGTGGCCACGTAGTAAACGTACTGATCGTCGCTGCTTATCCTCTTCGTCGATAACGAGACCCAGCTCCCCAGCTCCTCATCGAACCTGTAGAGCGTGACGCCCCAAGGATGGACCCCGTTGCTCTTCATCCAGCTCTTCTCGACCTTGAAGTAGATCAGCATGTTGTCAAGTAGCTCCTCGTTAGCCGTCGTGTTTATCTTGAACGCCGAATGCAGCTTCCTCCCCTTCGGGAGGGATGGAAGGTTACTTATGCCGGTATCCTCGAGCGTAGCGGTAGCCCCGACCAGGTTCGTCTTCCATCTGGCGTCTACCTTCGTAACTGGGTAGGGGGAGCCGAACATCCTGACGAACCTATCGGCCATCGCATCGAACCTCACATGCTCTCTGGTGGGGGTCCTCTCCAAAATCTCGCTAAAGGTCGCAGGGCTCGGCGGTGTGAAGCCGGATGCCAGGTCTGGGTTGAAGTTTTCGGGTATCAGGTCTAATACGTTATCGAACCCTAAACTCGATAGCTGGTCGACGTCGAAGTTGGAAAGGATCGTAACCCTGTCGTCGACGGACGTGTTGTTCAGGATGTCGAGCGTGTGGTCTGGGTTCTCGGTCGCCAGATCCCTCATCAAGTCGACGGTGGCATCTAGGTTCTTCTTGAGGGATTCGGTTATTACGTCGGCGGCCCTAGATGCGTTCATGTGCTCCACCGTTTCGACCGTGTGGGTTAGGTTGGTCAGGATCATGTCGATGAGCTTACTTGCAGCGCTCTTTGTCGTCATAGATTCTAGATCCTTGGCTGCATCCTCCGGGTTCTCTTTCAACAGCTCCCCTACGGTCTTGACTACGCTTGGGGTGATCGGGATCGGGGATATTATCGTGCTGTAGGTCGATGAAGAGAAGGCTTTGGACAGGTAGGAGTAGTTGCTCGTGTTATCGTACTGGGCGTAAAAGCTACCGGTGTAGAGGTAGGCTACGACGTTATACGAATCCACCGCCAGCGAGCTAGTGGGCAGAACGACCCTATACCTCAGGGTGAGGCTCCCGAAGAACCCTGTGGCATAGTACTGGTGGTTGAGCATCACGTAGGTGTTTGCGTAGAGGCCGTATGCGTATATCTGCCCCCAGTTGCTGTAGGTGCTCAGGTAGGCGGGCTGGACCTTCGTTACGGTCGTGCCGCTGGGCCCGGTTACCGAAGAGCAGTCGGGGCTCCAGCTTATCGTATAGCTATTCCCGGTAGCCGTCCCGGTGAAGACGACGGAAATCTCGCTTATCGGCAGCCTCTCCGCGTTCTCTATGTTCACGTTCACGTAGAAGGTTGCGGTATCGCCTTGGGTGTAGCTAGAAGCCAGGTTCTGTATGCTGATGGTTATGGCGAAGGCCCTAGGGGCCGTGGGGAAGAGGAGGAGGAAGAGGAGGAATGCGAGCCCCGCCAAGGCCTTTACATAACCCCCTAGCCCCTTGGCCTTCTTCATTCCACCACCTCTATGCTCGTCGGCATCACGTCTATAAGGGTGCCATTAAGCCTCACGTAATCGGTGAGCACGGATATCCCTATGTCGTAGGTCCCGGGCTCCATCGTAGCGAACTCGAGCTCGACCTCTACGGTCGAGTTGGATGGAATGGTGAGCTTGAACTGGGCGGATGGCGGTATTATCTCGGCCTCATGGGTTATCACGACCGAGAGGACCACGCTCCTCTCGTAAGATGGATTCGTCAGAACCACGTGGAGGATGTTACCCTCCCCGGCCTTGAACTCGGTCTTCTCCTCCCCGGTTACGGGGTCGATCAGCTTGGTCTCCTCCCTGCTTATACTCACGTTCTTCACCACCACGGCCGGGGGTACGTACTTGACCATGAGCTGCTTCTCGTTCAGGTTGTCGGATAGATCGTAGGCCGAAACCTTGAGCGTGTTCCACCCTTCCTTGAGGCTCACGTTCAGGTAGAACATGCCCTCGGAGATCGTGGCCGTCAGGCCGTTCACGAGCACGCTCTTGACCCCTACGTTATCGCTCACGAGCCCGCTGACCAGGACGGTGGATTCGTTCGTCACGCTGCCGTTGACGGGCGTCGATATGGTCAGGGTTGGGGGGACGAAGTCCCCGACCCGGAAGGTGGTCTCGACGGGGTTCTCCAGCCCCTCGACCATGCCGTAAGCCGTGTAGTTCCCATGTGCATCGGAGGGCAGCTTGAAGCTCGAAGTGTAGGTCCCGTTTTCATCCGTGTAAACCACATCCGAATAAAGCAAGGCGTTGCTCCGATCCCTGACCTCTATCGAAACCAGGGCATTGGCCTTGGCTACGCCGCCCTCCTCGACCTTTCCAGATATGGTCACGAGCTCCGACGGGAGGTAGGTCGGTTTATCCGTGCTTATGCTCATGGATACCTGGGCGGCGTAGACTAGGGGGAAGGAGGCCAATCCGATTAAAATCAGTACTACTAATCCGAACGCATCCCTCCTCCCCTCCAAATTCAACTCAATTTATTGGGAGGTGGTCCTATTTAAACCTTGAGGAGAAGATTGGCCCTTTCGATGGTTCAATTCGTCATGCCATCCTTAAAAATTTATCAAACCCATGCCCTTCGGGATTGGGTATGAAGGGCTTGATCGTGGGTTTCAGGAGGGGCCCTAAGAGCCAGAACCCGAGGCAAGCTTTGGTGAGGGTCGTAGGGATCAAGGGGAGGGACGTGATGGCGCTAGTGGGCAGGAGGGTGAGCTTCAAGGATAGATACGGGAACGAGTACAAGGGCGTGATCATAAGGCATCACGGGCTGAACGGCGTAGTCAGGGTCAGGTTCGAGCCCAACCTACCCGGTCAGGCCATAGGGGGCGTGGTTGAGATAGCCGATGCCTAGGTTCGTCGTCCACGAGCACCACGCGAAGAGGGCGGGGCTCCACTACGACCTGAGGCTCGAGCTCGGTGGAGTCTTGAAGTCGTGGGCGATGAGGAAGGAGCCCCCGATGGAGAAGGGGGTGAAGAGGCTGCTCATACCACAGCCAGATCACCAGCTCGATTACCTGAACTTCGAAGGGGAGATAACCGAGGGGTATGGGAAGGGCTCGGTGAGGATATGGGATAAGGGCTGCTATGAACCGATCGAGGTCGAAGAAGGCAAGCTGAAGCTAAAGTTCGAAGGAAACAGGCTAAAGGGTAGGTATGTGCTGGTAAAGAGCAGGATAGGGTGGCTCTTCTTTAAGATCTGACCCTGATCTCGAATTCGCAGTACTCGTCTCCCCTGTTCTCGCACTTCGTCTCCATACATTCGGCGTCCTTTCCGAAGAACCCGGAGAACCAGCCCTCTAGCATCCCCCTTACGAACTGGCAGGATCGCCCCGAGCCCGAGTTCACCTCGACCTCTATCGAGTCCCTCACCCTGACCAGAGCCTCCTCCCCGCCGACCTTCACGTGCTCGAGCAAGCCGAACCCTATGAGCTGGAACATGTACCTGCTGAGCTTGAGCACCTTCTCTTTATCGAAATCGAACTTCCTCAAGATCGATACGTGAGATTCGTAGAAGGCCCTTCCGGCATCCTTCCCTGTGTAGTAAAGCCAGATCGAGAACGGCTCCCCAAAGCGTCTGTATCCGTCGTTCACGATCTTGGAGAGCGCCGGTTCCCTCAAAAGCAAGGCCCTCCCTCCTAGAAGCGTAAGGGGGTGGTGCATATAGTCGACGAGCAACCCCTCTTCTACCGGCTCCAACTCCTCTACCCTTCTGACGCCCTTGATCCTCCCTATCTCTTCCTTTAACTCTTTCAGACTTGCGGTCGAGTCGGTCAAATCGATCGTAACCAGATCCTCCTCCCCTTCTTCCCTGCTCGTCGAAAGGATCGAGACGAGAAATGCGCCAGAGCCGTATAAGATATCCGTAAGCTCTTCCCCTATCTTGTAGCTGGGGTCGTGTATTATGAGCAGGCCGTATATCTTACGGCCTGGCTGCACGTATATCCTTTGGAATTCCCAAGGCAACATTTTTCTCGGGATCTTAGGTTGCTGTGCTTATAACTTTTATTGCCGATCTCTAGCCGATGGCATGGTGCAACTTTCCTTTAGCCCATCGAGAATGCTCTTCTTTGGCCCTTCAAACCACACCTTTCCATTCCCCAGATCGATGTGGACCAGCATGCCGGCATCCCCGGTCGGGACCACATACGAAGCCTCTTCACCTAGGCCCGCTTCTTCCCCTAGCATGCCCTTCACGAGCGCCTCGGCCTCCAGCTCGGCGAATACCCCGAGCTTCGG
>JAGGXQ010000077.1 GCA_021162925.1 Nitrososphaerota archaeon | reverse complement strand
AGGGAGGAGCAGAGGTCCGAGAGGCCTACCACCAGGTTCAGGATAGTCTTATCCGGAGGGGGTAGGGAACTGTTCCTGAAGGAGAGGTGCGAGGACATCGGGGAGGGGGAGCTGGAGTTCGACGCCGACGGGACGGTGGTGAGCCCGATAGCCGGGGAGGTCGATGCCCGCATCTTGAAATGGGTCCCTGGGGAGTTCAGGGCCCTAGATCCCCAGGGCTTCTTGAGGGGCTTCGAGCCGGATGGAAGGGTATACCTGAAGCCGACGAGCCCCGAATTTCTTAGGGGGTTCGACGTGGTGAAGGTGGATCTGGAGGAGGCCAAGGCCCTAACGGGCTTAGAGGGGCTGGACGCCGCCCACCTGCTCCTCAAGCTCGCCAAGATGGTCCTGCTCACCGATCCCCCGAACCGCGCCTACCTGCTCTACAGGGGAGGAGGGTATAGGATCGGGATACCGAAGGTCGAGGTCAGGGACACGACCGGGGCCGGGGACCTACTTCTCGCCTCGTTCGTGTGCCTCTACCTGAAGGAGAACGACGCCAAGTGGGCCCTGAGCAACGCCCTCGCGATCTCGAGCCTGGCGCTCAAAGAGAGGGGGATAGAGAAGGTCGATAGGGTGAGGGGCTTCGAGGAGCTCGGGGAGGAGCTCTACGATAGGGCCGAGAGGTTTTCGCTTTAGCGCCTGGGGCTATAAGTTTATATAACTAGGAGGGGTCGTAGCATCGGTGGTAACTTGGCAGAAGAAGCTAAGCCAGCCCAACCAGAAGAACAACCGAAAGAAGCCGAAGTCAAGAAGACAGCAACCCCGAACCACATCTACATAGGGAAGAAGCCCCTGATGACCTACGCCATGTCGGCCCTGATACAGCTCGCCCAGAGCGGTGAAGTCGTGCTGAAGGCGAGGGGAATGGTGATATCCAGGGCGGTCGACGTCTCTCAGATAATAGTGAAGAGGCTAGGGCAGGGTGCCTACGAGATAAAGGACGTGAAGATAGACACGGAGCAGGTAGGGAGCGGGGATACGGTGAGGAACGTATCTACGATAGAGATCGTAGTGGGGAAGAAGTAAGGAGCGTTCCAACCGCCTTCCACCAATTCTTTTTGTGAAAACGTTTTTAACCCCTTTAGTCCAGCGAGGTTAGCACAGGGATGCTTCCAGACGAATTCGCCACATCTCAGAGGCTCGGGAAGGACGAGGTGAGCATGCTCGCCTCCAAATACGGAACTCCCCTATTCGTCTTCTTCGAGGAAGAGCTGAGGAGGAGGGTGAGGATGGTTAGGGAGGCCTTCAAATGGTTCTCTAAGGGCGTGAGCGTCGCTTACTCGATCAAGGCGAACTTCAACCCATCCATCCTCAAGGTGTTCATATCCGAGGGGTGCCACTTCGACATCACGTCGCTGGGCGAGCTTTACTTCTACCTGAGGTCGGGAGGGGATGGGGGTAAGGTCATCTACACGAGCGTATCGGAGGAGAGGGAGGAGCTCTTAGAAGCGCTCAGGAAAGGGGTGAGGAGGTTCGTCGTGAGCTCGAGCAACGGGCTGAAGAACCTGAGGCTGGCGATCGAGGAGTCCGGGGCTAGGCCCGAGGTGCTCTTAAGGGTGAACCCGGAGGTCGACGTGAAGGCGAGCGTGAAGGCTTCCCACAAGTTCGGTGCCCTGCTCGAGATGGAGGGGGAGGAGAGCGCGGGGAGGATGATCGGACTGATGAGGGATTGGGGCTTGGACTTCTCGGGCTTTCACTTCCACCTGGGCTCACAGATAACCGATCCGTCATGCTTCAGGGAGGCGCTCAGGAAGCTGGCCTCGTTCTCAAGGGATGCCGGGCTCGACGGGTTCAGGGTGATGGACGTGGGGGGAGGGCTCCCGGTCTTCTACGATGAAAAGGTCCCGAGCTTGGAAGATTTCTCAGAGGCGATAAGGGAAGGGTTCGAGCCCATGGTCGACGAGTTCGGGGTCGAGGAGCTGGTCGTCGAGAGCGGGAGGTACCTCTCCGCCTACGCAGGTAGCCTGATAACCAAGGTCGTGAACCTGAAGAGGGAGAGGGGCAAGAAGCTGGTCTTCCTGGATGCGGGATACCACATACTTCTAGATGCGGTGCTCCTAGATCAGGCCTACCCTCAGTACTCGTTTACGGAAGGTGGGGAGGAGGAGATCGAGCTCTTCGGGAAGCTGTGCGACTCCAGCGACTTCTTCCCGATTTCGCCCGCATCTAGGCTCAAGGGCCTCGAGATCGGGGACTACGTCGTCTTCGAGAACGTCGGGGCCTACTCCCTGGTCTTCTCCCTGCCCTTTCACTGCTACCCTAAACCACCAGTGGTGATGAAGACGGGCGACGGGGAATACAGGCTGATCAGGAAGGGGGAGGGGCTGGAGGAGCTGTTCGAGGAAGAAGGTGGCCTGCTTTGATTAAAAATTTTTATACGCCCGTCCCCAAAGTAGGATAGTGATTGTAATGCCTATGGCATTTGTTCTGATAAACGCCGATTTGGGGGCGGAGGAGGAGCTCATCAAGGAGCTTAAAAACACGGAGAACGTGAAGGAGGTGTACACAGTCTATGGCGTCTACGATATAATCGTAAAGGTCGAGGCCGATACGATGGAGAAGGTCAAGGACACGATAACTTGGAAGATCAGGAGGATGGACAAGGTCAGATCGACCCTGACCATGATAGTGATAGAGAGCTAAAATCGGATGAAGTTAAGCCTCGGACTAGACGACGTGGATTCTAGGGAGGGCTCCTGCACCACCTACGTAGCGAGCTTCATAGTCGAGGGGATATTAAAGGCCGGCTGCAAGCTCCTGGACTACCCGAACCTGATAAGGCTGAACCCGAACATCCCTTGGAAGACCAGGGGAAACGGTGCGGTCGCGATAAGGTTCGAGGCCGAAGATGCCGAAGGCGTGTTCGAGCTCGCCAGGGAAGTGGTCGATGGGTTTCACGAGGAGGGTTCGGATGCCGGGCTCGTTCTGCTCGAGGGCGAAGTGCCAGCCGAGGTGAAGGAGTTCTCCAGGATGGCTTTACACGGGGTCCTGAGCCCGAAGAGGGCCTTGAGGCTCATAGAAAGGTACGGGGCTAGGAGCTACTCGATCGGCAGCGGGCTCGGGCTCATAGGGGCCCTGGCATCCATAGGGAACACGCTCCAGGGCGATTACACGTTCGAGCTCCTGGCCTACAGGAGGAGGGATAGGTGGGGGAAGGAGAGGCTCGTCGATCCGAAGTCGGTGATAGAGATGGACGTAGCAACCAGGCCTTACACGTTCAACAACTACGACGAGGAGACGGGCAGGATTCTGATAACCCCTCGTGGCCCCGATCCGGTTTTGTTCGGGATAAGGGGGGAGTACCCGGAAGTCCTCCTAGATGCGATGAGGATGGTGAGGGTCATGGAGGAGATAGACAGGTACATGATATTCAGGAGCAACCAGGGGACGAACGAGCACCTCAGGTTCAGGCTCGACCTCGGCAGGCTCAAGGCCTACAGCTCGGGGTATGTAGCCGGCGTGGTGGCCGAGAAGCCCAAGATCATGAGAGGGGGACACGTATCCTTCAGGCTTAGGAACGAGGATGGCGAGGTGAACTGCATGGTGTACGAGCCGACCGGGAGGCTCAGATGGGTTGCGATGGCCCTCATACCGGGCGACGAAGTCGAGGTGGGGGGAGGGGTGAGGAAGAGGACCGTGAAGAACCCTACCGCCCTGAACGTCGAGTACATAAAGGTCCTGAAGCTCGAAAGGCTCTTCAAAACGGAGAACCCGAGGTGCCCTAGGTGCGGGGGCAGGATGGAGTCGATGGGGAGGGGTCAGGGGTACAGGTGCAAGAAGTGCGGCTTCAGGGACAGGGAGGCGAAGAAGCTCTTGAGGGAGGTAGATAGGGGGATAAAGGAAGGGCTTTACCTGCCTCCCGAGAGGGCGCACAGGCACCTGACCAAGCCCCTGAGGAGGTACGGGCTTGAGAAGAGCGGGTTCGATGGGAAGCTCATAAATGGTTGGTACAAGTTCTAAAGGTTATTAGAGGCCGCTTACGGGCTCTGGCGTGGGCAGGTACGTGACATTCGATTTAGATGGAACCCTTGTGGACTCGATAGACGGCGTCGCCGACTGCATCAACTACGTCCTTGAGAGGTACGGGTACGGGAGGCTGGGTAGGGAGGAGCTGAAGAAGGCGATAGGGGTGAAGAGCCTGGACGAAGTCTTCTCCAACATAAGGGAAAGGGATGAGATTATCGGGCTCTACAGGAGCGAGTACGGCAGGAGGTTCTACAAAAGGGTCAGGGAGTTCCCAGGGGTCAGGGAGGCCCTCTCATACCTAAAGGATAAGGGGTACGGGGTCGCCGTCGTAACGCTTAAGCCCCAAGAGCTCGCCCTGAAGGTCTTGGATTACGTGGGAATAAGGGGGCTCGTGGATTGGGTTCTGGGCTGGGGGGTCATAAAGGCAAAGGAGGCCGGGGAGGTGCTCAGGAGGCTGAGGGAGCTCGATCCCGATGCCGAGGTGGTCGCCTACGTGGGGGACAAGTGGAAGGATATGGAAGTCGGTAGGAGGCTAGGGGCGAGGACCATAGGGGTTCTTTACGGCCTTGGGAGCGCCGAGGAGCTGGAGGGCTATGCGGATCACCTCATCGAGAGCCCATACGAGCTCATGAGCATCCTATGACGCCAGCTCCTTTATCGCGTCCAGCAGCAAGTCGTCCTCCTCCGGCCTACCGACGCTGAACCTTATGCAGCCTTCGAGCATCGGCATCGAACCAACGTCCCTTACCACCAGCCCCCTCCTCAAAAGCTCGTCGTGGACCTCCCCGCTGCTCTTTCCCTCGAACCTCAGAAGGATGAAGTTCGACTCCGATGGGTAGACCTTAAGCCCCCCGATCCCCTTCAGCTCCTTGATGCACCTATCCCTCTCCTTCACGACCTCCTCGACGTACTTCCTTACTTCATCCACGTGCTCCAGGGCTATCTTCGCGAGCTCTAGGGAGAAGATGCTCACGCTGTTCGGGGGCTTGACCTTGGATAGCTCCAGAGCGACTCTGGGATCTGCCAGCAGGTACCCAACCCTGGCCCCCGCGAGGCAGAAGGCCTTCGAGAAGGTCCTCAGGATGATCAGGTTTTCGTAATCCTTCAAGAGGTCGGAGAAGGTCTTCCCCGAGAACTCGTAATAAGCCTCGTCCACCAACACGGCTAGGCCGCTCTCGAGCAACCTCAAGACATCCCTTCTATCGCTCGTGTTCGCGGTTGGGTTGTTCGGGCTGCAGAGGGCTATGAGCTTCGTCCCATCTCGAACCGCCTTGAGGATGGCATCGGCATCGTCCCTGAAGTCGGGCCTCCTGAGCACCTCCCTCACCTCGCCGCGGTTCAGCACCGTGGAGATGCCTATGAGCGAGTAGGTCGGGGAGGATACTATTACCTCGTCCCCAGGGTCTAGGAGCGCCTTGAATATCACGTCGAGGCCCTCGTCCCCCCCGTTCACCAAAATTATCCCATCCTCATCCACCCCCGTGTATTCGGAGAGCATTTCCCTGACCTCTTGGTAGGCGTCGGGGTACCTGTTGACGTCGAGGGAAGATAGCCTGGACTTGAGCTCCTCCATCCAGCCCTTCGGCGTGAAAGGCATGGTGTTCTTGTCGAACCTGTGGACCTCCTCGAGCCCGTAGGCCTCGGCGAGCTCCCTATCGGACGGCTCCCAGGTGTAGGGCTTGAAGGCTGCGAGATCGCTCCTGAACCTCATAGCAGAGTTAAAGGGATAGGGTAAAAAACTTTAACCTCCAATAAGGATCGCTTAGAAGGCGGGGGTAGCCAAGCCAGGTCAAAGGCGCGAGGCTCAGGACCTCGTCCCGTAGGGGTTCGTGGGTTCAAATCCCACCCCCCGCACCTTT
>JAGGXQ010000067.1 GCA_021162925.1 Nitrososphaerota archaeon | reverse complement strand
GCGAGCTCGACCTCGAACCCGGCCCTTATGGCCAAGAGCGCCGATTTCAGCCCCCTCTCGCCCGCCAGGAGCACCAGAGCCCTACCCCTGTATCCGGTCGGGTATCCCCCGAACCCCGGGCTCGTGTGGTAGAAGAAGTATCCAGCCTTCTTCCCGACGAATACGCGGAGCACCACGTCGCCTTCGTCCCTTACCTTCATCCCCAGATCCGAAAGGACCCCGACGAGCTCGACCTCGGTGAGGAACTTAAGGTCCTCCAGCCTGCTCGGCTCCTCCTCTCCCTCCATCCTGACGGACATGCACTTACCCCTCCAGGCCAAGGCCCTCGCGACCCGCTTCGCGACCGAAAGGAATTCGCCCTCTTCCTTCGAAGAAACCTCGACCGTCCCGGCGTACTCGACCCCGGATAGCTTTGCCAGGGACTTCGAGGCCTCTATCGGCCTATCGGCCTCGACGAGGATCAACTCGTCGGTATCTGAGATTTCCCCTTTCAACCCCCTGAACTCCATGGCCTTCCTCAGGTTCCCTAGGAGTAGCTCGAGCCCCCTCCCCCTCCTGCACCCCCTCACGGGCACTACGGCCAGACGCCTCATCCCCTATGCTTAATCCAATAAGGTTAAAAAGGAAGCCGACTAACTTTGTTTGGAATGGTAAAGGATCCCTTGGATTTGGAGAACTTGGAGGGGGTTGGCCCGGCTACGAAGCACAAGCTTGTCAACGCCGGCATAAGGAGCATCCTAGATATAGCGATAAGGAGCCCCCAAGAGCTGGCTGGGGCGATAGGGATAGATCTGAACAGGGCCTACAAGCTCTACAACAAGGCTAGGCTGAAGCTCGTCGAGATGGGCAAGCTAGATGCCGGGTTCGTCCCGGCCATCGAGTACTACAAGAAGCGGATGACCATCGAAAGGATCACGACCGGGTCCAAGAACTTCGACAAGCTGCTGGGAGGGGGGATAGAGACCCAGAGCGTCACCGAGGTCTACGGGGAGTACGGGAGCGGTAAGACCCAGCTATGCATGACCCTTTGCGTCACGGTCCAGCTCCCCAGGGACAAGGGCGGCCTGGAGGCGAAGGCCATCTACATAGACACGGAGGGGACCTTCAGGCCGGAGAGGGTGGCGGAGATAGCGGAGGCCAGGGGCCTAGATCCGAAGGAGGCCTTGGCCAACATAATCTACGCTAAGGCCTACAACAGCGCCCACCAGGAGCTCTTGGTATCAGAGGTCGGTAGCCTCATGGAGAAGGACGGGTACAAGCTCTTGGTGGTCGATTCGGCCGTAGCCCACTACCGCGCCGAGTTCTTGGGGAGGGGGACCCTTGCCGACAGGCAGCAGAGGCTTAACAGGTTCATGCACATGCTCCTGAGGATAGGCGAGGTCTACAACGTGGCGGTCGTGGTAACGAACCAGGTCCAGGCGGCCCCGGACGTGTTCTTCGGCGATCCATCTAGGCCCACAGGGGGGCATGTAGTGGCCCACACGAGCACCTACAGGATATACCTGAGGAAGGCCGGAAAGAACAGGATAGCCAGGATGGTCGACAGCCCTTGCCACCCCGAGGTCGAGGTCCCGTTCACCATAACCGAGAGGGGGATCGACGACCTGAAGTGATCACCGCTCCCTCTTACCCTCGACGAACTCGATGAAAGCCTTCTTGGCCTCGTTGTAGGGCATCTGGACCGGAGGGTGCTTGAAGCAGTAGGAGGACAGGCTTATGAGCGGCCCGCTTATGCCCCTCTCGAGCGCCAGCTTCATCCCCCTCACCGCGTCTATCATTATCCCAGCGCTGTTGTAGGCGTCTACCACGTGAAGCTTCACGTCTATCTTCACCGGGACCCCGCCGAAGTACCTCCCCTTGATCCAGATGTAGCATATCTTGTCGTTGTTCAGGAAGGGTATGTAGTCGCTCGGCCCTATCCTGGTCGGTATCTCGTAGTCGGCCATAGCCCTTACTGCGCTGGTCTTGCTCTCCCTCTTGTCCTTCAGCCTCTTCTCCTCGAGCATGTTGAGGAAGTCGGTATCCCCGCCCACGTTGAGCTGGTAGGTCTCCTCGACCCTTACCCCCCTGTCGACCAGCAGCTTTACCAGGGTCTTGTGAAGGACCGTCGCCCCTATCTGGCTCATCACGTCGTCCCCGGCGACCGGTAGGCCCGCATTCGTGAACTTCTCCTGCCATTCGGGGTTCGAGGCTATGAACACGGGCATCGCGTTTATGAAACCTACCCCCGCCCTTATCGCCTCCGATGCGTAGAACTGAACGGCCCTCGTGCTACCCACCGGCAGGTAGTTGGCGAGCATGTCGGCGCCGGCATCCCTTAGGGCTTGGGCAACGTCGACCTCGGGCTCGCTAGAAGGCCTTATGACCTCGCTCAGGTACTTGCCGAGCCCGTCCAGCACGGGCCCCTTCATCACCTTAACCCCTAACTTGGGGGGCTCGAATATCTTCACCGTGTTGTTCATGCCGGAGAATATCGCTTCCGATACGTCCTTCCCGACCTTCTTCTCGTCGACGTCGAACGCGGCCACGATCTCTATGTCCTTCGGCGTCATCCCGCCTATCTCGGGGAAGGTAAGGCCCGGTATCTCCCCCTTCTTCTTGTAGTAGTATATGCCTTGGATGAGAGCTGAGGCGCAGTTCCCAAGCCCGGCGATAGCTAACCTGATCTTAGCCATCCCAGATCACCTTTTACTTAGGATTCGATCAATAGTTATAAATGTATTGGAGGATGGTTCGTACGTGAAATACAAATCCTTGATCGAAAGGTGCCTTAAGGAGGCCAGGGCCGAGGTTCTGGGCCTGAAAGAGAGGGGCGTGGCGCTTGGAAGGGGGGCGTTCGGGGATCGGACCTACAGGATAGATAGGGTGTCGGAGCTCGCGATACTGAAGGTCCTCGAGGAAGAGCTGCCCGATGCAAGTGTGGTGAGCGAGGAGCTCGGAACCGTCGAGAAGGGTGAGGTTACGGTCCTGATCGACCCGATAGACGGGAGCGTGAACTCCATCCGTGGCGTTCCGATCTACTCCATAGCCATCGCCGTCGCGGAAGGGCGGCGCTTCGGGGACGTGGTCTCCTCGGGCGTCATGGACGTCGTGCATGGAGACATCTTCATGGCCGGGAGGGGGGAGGGCGCCTACCTGAACGGGAGGAGGATCAGGGTTTCGGAGAGGGGCCTAGAGGACGGCCTGATCTTCGTAAACCCGAGCCTGAAACCCGGGGATGCGAGGATGCTGGCCCCTTTGCTCGAAAGGGCCAGGCACCCGAGGTCCCTCGGTTCCGCCGCCCTGGAGACGGCTTACGTCGCAGCCGGAATAGGCGACGCCTACGTATCACCTGCCCCTAGGCTCAGGCCCTTCGACTGCCTCCCAAGCCTCCTTTTGGTCATCGAGGCTGGTGGCTACGTGAAGACCCTGAACTTCAGGCTCGAGGACATACCCCTGTCCACCAAGATGGGGATAGCTTATATAGCGGCGAACGGCAAGGCCCTTGCCGAAGAGATATCGGCTCTGGTGGGTGGTTCGGGTTGATAAAGGAGCGTTCGGCCGGTGCGGTGATCTTTTACGCCGGGGAAGGAGGGCCCGAGTACCTGCTCCTCCACTACACCGCCGGCCATTGGGACTTCCCGAAAGGGAACATAGAGCCCGGCGAGTCGGAGCTGGAGACCGTAAGGAGGGAGGTCGAGGAGGAGACGGGGATAAGGGACATCGAGCTGGTCTACGGGTTCAGGAAGCTCATCCGTTACCACTACAGGAAGGGTAAGGAGCTGGTCTCGAAGGAGGTCGTCTTCTACCTGGCTGAGAGCAAGACGAAGGACGTCAGGATATCCTGGGAGCACACGGGCTACGTATGGCTCGGCTACGAGGATGCGCTGAAGAAGCTCACCTACAAGAGCGCGAAGGAGGTGCTCAGGGACGCACACGAGACCGTCAAGTCCCTGCTAGCTGGGAGGAGATCCTCCTAGCCTCCTCCTTCGGATCCCTTGAGTTCAGGATGGCCCTCCCTATTATTATGAAGTCGGCCCCAGCCTCGACCGCCTTGAGGGGATCGCCTCCCTGGGTTATCGCCCCGGGTGAGAAGACGGTCAGCCCCATCCCCTTCGCCTCCCTTATCACTCCGAGCCTAGCGGCCCCGACCACCACGCCGTCGAGCCCCCAATCCCTGGCCCTCTCTAGGAAGAGCCGGTAGAGCTTCTTCCCCCCTACATCCGCCTCGTAGAACTCCCTGGCCCCTTTATGGCTCATGTACGCCAGCCCTATCACCCCCTTCCCAGCCTCGTGCGCCCTCTCCACCACTACGTCGAGCCCGTCCTCGAACCCGGCTATCGGGTTGACTATGACGGCATCGAACCCCGCCTCCCAGAGCCTTTCGACCGCGACGGAGTTGGTGCTCCCCACGTCGTTCAGCTTAAGGTCGGCTACGCTGAAGAGGCCCAACTCACGAGAAAGGCGGTTGAGCTCCTTAAGCTCGTCCAAGCCCAGGGGTATTATGAGGTGCAGGTTCAGCTTTACGCCTACAAGGTACTCGTGCAGCAGCCCCAGGATTTCCTCGCCCCTCCTTAACAGGTCGCCGCCCTTCAGGTCCAGGGCGAGGATGAGCCTCCCCCTCTCCAAGGCCCTTTCGAACATCACCTCTGGTTGATGCGGTTGCTTATTACCTTTAGCTAAGTATTTTTACCACGCCCCATTTATACAAGAAGGGGAAGGGTCGACGATGGCCGAAGTTCACCTATTCTCCTACACGAAGGATATAGAGAGGGTATGTGCCGCGGCCATGAGGAGCTGCTATTCCCCTTACTCTTCCACCGCCTTGCTCAAGGGGGTCGAGGGGGAGCTACCCATGGATCGTGAAAGGGCTTCGAGCCTCTTGAAGAAGGCCCTAGAGCTCGGCCACCTAGACGTCTTGGAGCATGGCAGCATGACCTTCGACCTGGTAGGGATATCGAGGAGCTGTAGCCACCAGCTGGTGAGGCACAGGCTCGCAAGCTACTCGCAACAGAGCCAGAGACATGTGAAGATAACCAGATCGTTCGGATACGTGAAGCCCCCGAAGCTGGACGGCGTCAAGGTGCCCGTGGAATTCAAAGGGTTCAGGATGGATCTGGCGTTCGAGGACGTGATCGAGTTCTGCAAGGAAGCGGAGG
>JAGGXQ010000066.1 GCA_021162925.1 Nitrososphaerota archaeon | reverse complement strand
TGACCCGCTCGTGCTTCCCCACGCAGACCCTCTCCCCTACTTCGAAGGTCGCGTTCTTCATCCCGAGCACCTCGAGCAGGGTGAACCAATCCTCTCCTATCGACTGGACTATCGGGCCCTCCCTCCCTCTGACCGTCAAGGACTTACCCCTTGGGATGAAATCGAGGACATATACGTACTCTTCGTACCTTTTTCGTGGGTGCGGGTAAGACAATCCGGATCGAACCTCAGCCCAATTCCATCTGGATAGTCTGGGTAGAATACGCCAATTCGCCTGAAGCGCCGGTTCGCCGAACCATCGTAGTTAAAAACTACGTTTAAGGTTATAAGTTTTTGGTCTAACCCGAAAGTATCTTCAGTATCTCGGTCAGCTTCTCGGTCGGGAGGAACCTCCTCCACCCGCTCGCCAAAATCCTCAGCTCCTCTAGGCTCTTCGGCATTATGTTTACGACCTCGACCGCCTCCTCCTCCTTGAGCCCGCACTCGACCAGCTTGGCCTTGAGCCTCTTGGCGGTCTCCGGATCGACCTTCGAGAACTTCTTCACGTACTCCAGGGTCCTCCTCTGTAGCTGATCGGCCTCTTCCTCCTTCAGGGTCTGAAGTATCTCCTTGGCCTCCGAGTTCGTTATGAACTTCTTACTCAAGATCTTCATCCGCCCACCCCGAAAGGCCTGACGTGCTCGAGCCTGACGATGGGCTTCTTGACCTTACCTCCGACCTTGATGGCCACCACCAAGGACCTGCGCCTCACCTCCTCCACGATCCCGACCCTTCCCTGATACCTCCTGTGGGGCATCCCCTTGTGCTGGCTGGGGTCGATGTCTATCACCACCCTATCCCCGACCTTGTAGGGGTACATGAGCCTGGATAGGCCCCTCTCCCCCTTCTTCTTGAGCACGTGCCTGGTCTTGCACCTATACCCCTTGCTGTGCGGCATCTGCCCCTAGCCAGAAATCCCCATGATTTAACTCTTTTGCCCCGGTAAAAACTTAATAACCATCGAACAAGACTACGACCGGTTATGCCGAGCTTTCAGTATCCGATAAAGAGGGTTGGGGACTGCATCTACGAGATCGGGATCGTGAGGAAGGGGATGAGGGTCCCCGTGAAGATATTCGCGAACGAGTCCCTCCTGAGGAAGATGACCTCGGACAGAACCCTGATACAGGCGATGAACGTCGCCCACCTGAAGGGGATACTGAAGCACTCGATAGTCCTCCCGGACGGGCACGAAGGGTATGGGTTCCCGATAGGAGGCGTCGCCGCATTCGACGTCGAAGGTGGGGTAGTAAGCCCAGGCGGGATAGGATACGACATAAACTGCGGTGTGAGGCTCCTGAGGACCGACATGCTCTACGACGAGCTCAAGCCGAGGCTCAAGGACCTGGTAGACGAGCTCTTCAGATCGGTCCCGAGCGGGGTCGGGAGCAGGGGGAGGCTCAGCCTGAGCATGGGAGAGCTCGACGAAGTGGTGAGGATCGGGGTCAGGTGGGCCCTGGAGCACGGGTACGGCTGGGAGAGGGACGAGGAGTTCTGTGAGGAGGGAGGGGCCATGAAGGGCGCCGATCCGTCCAAGATATCCCAGCACGCGAAGAGGAGGGGCCACGAGCAGCTGGGGACCCTGGGTTCTGGGAACCACTTCCTAGAGGTCCAGAAGGTCGACAGGATATACGACGAGAGGGCGGCAAAGGAGATGGGGATATTTCAGGAGGGCCAAGTAACGGTCCTGATCCACACGGGCTCTAGGGGCTTCGGGCACCAGATATGCAGCGACTACCTGAAGGTTATGGAGAGGTCGATGAGGAAGCACGGCCTCGACTACATCTTCTCGGTCGATAGGGAGCTCGCCTGCGCCCCCCTGGGCTCCGATGAAGCGAACGATTACCTGGGTGCGATGTTCGGGGGCGCGAACTTCGCTTGGTGCAACAGGCAACTGATAACCCATTGGGTCAGGAAGTCGTTCGAGAAGGTGTTCAAGCGGGATGCCGAAAGCCTTGGCCTGAACCTGGTCTACGACGTGGCCCACAACATAGCGAAGTTCGAGAGGCACAAGGTCGATGGGGAGGTGAGGGACGTGATAGTCCACAGGAAGGGTGCGACCAGGGCTTTCCCCGCTGGTAGCGAGCTCATACCTCAGGCCTACAGGGGCATAGGGCAACCGGTCCTCCTACCCGGATCCATGGGGAC
Source organism: Nitrososphaerota archaeon (assembly GCA_021162925.1). Lineage (GTDB taxonomy): Archaea > Thermoproteota > Nitrososphaeria > Nitrososphaerales > JAGGXQ01 > JAGGXQ01. Next base: position 2,915 of record JAGGXQ010000066.1, on the reverse strand, counting down.
CGCTAGCTGGATCCTCCTGGGCAACGAGAAGGCCATGGAGCTAAGCTTCGGCTCGACCGCGCACGGGGCTGGAAGGCTGATGTCTAGGGCCGAGGCCAAGAGGAGGATGAGCTACAACCAAGTCCTAGGAAACCTTGGGAGGAGCGGGATATACGTCAGGTCCATGACGAGGAGGGGGCTGGTGGAGGAGACGCCGGAGGCGTACAAGGACGTGGACGCGGTCGCGGAGGTTTCGGACAGGGTCGGGATAGCGACCAAGGTCGCCAGGCTGGTCCCCCTGGGCGTGGTGAAGGGCTAGCTTATGTAGCCCAAATCCTCCTTCTTCTCTCCTCCCTTCCGCTCCATCTCCCTCTTCAGGTTCTTTATCAGGAGGGAGGTCTCCATCGCCTTCCTATCCAGGCTCTCGAAGCTTATCCTCATCCCTATGATGTCGAGGAGGACCCTCAAAACCGCCTGGGCCGCTTTTGCGTCGAGTATGTAGCCAGAGGTCTCGCCCAAAAGGCATATGCCGACCATGTCCTTCAGCTTGGCGAAGCCGACGAGCAGGCCGTTCATCCCGGTTATGTTGCCCTCCGCCATCGGTATTACGTTGTGCTTCTCCAGCTCCCTCAGCTCGGCCTCGTCGGTGGCCGTCCCGAAGACCCTAGGGGTGCTGGTGAGCGAGCCCGTCACGTACGCCGCCAGGGTGAAGAGCCTCTTGGCCCCTAGCTCCTTGACCAGATCCGTAACTATGTCGGACAGCTCGTACTCCGCCTCGGTGCTCACGGGCTGGGCATCGCCGCCGTAGAGCAAGAGATCGCGCCTGCCGCTCGGATCCTTCCAGTAGTAGAGCTCGTTCTTCACCATGTCGACGTACCCGGCCTTCTTGACTATGACCTGAGGGGGGAAGGAGTAGGAGTAAAACTCCGCCATCTTCTTCGCCTTGAGCTCCGATATCAGGTGGTCTACGGCCATCTTACCGACGTATCCGCTACCGGGGAGCCCGCAGATCACCAAGGGGTTGTTTAGCTCCGGCCTCTCCAAGATCCTTACCTTTGTGTCCATGGCCCGGCTTACCGATACGGATTATATAACCCTAACCCTCCTTGAACCTGAACTTCTCAGAGAGGGGGATGAGCCTGCCGTCCTCGACCACACTTATCCTCGTCTCGAGCCTTACGCCCATCCCCAGGTTTCTTAGGAGGGAAAGGAGCTCGCCGCCGCTTATCCTATCGATCCTCCCCTCCTTTATCAGGTCGGCCAGGACCTTGACCACCACCTTGCTCTTCTTCGGGTACTGGCGCTCCGCCGCCTCCAAAACCTCCAGCCCCCTATCGACGAGCCTGCTCACCACCAGCTCCCTGGGGCTCGGCTCCCTCTTCGCCATGAGCCGCTTCCTGAGCTCCAGGAGCTTCTTCATCCTTATGAGCTCGAGCTCCTTATCCTCCTCCATACGGCCGTAGAGAGGCGGCTCACCTTTATTAATGTTGATCCAAATCGGGGATATGGACCTAGGTCCGTTCGAAGGCGCTCTGAACGAGCTCGAGGAAGCCCTGAGCCTCCTAGACGAGAAGAGGGAGGAGTTGCTCAAGGCCGGAAGGGAGGTGATCCGCCTCTCCTCCAAGTCGATCCTGCTCTCCATCTCTGGCAAGGATGGAGGAGAGCCCCTTAAGAGGGCCAGGGAGCTCCTGAGCCGGGTTAAGGAAGGCTGCCCCCCTAAGCTCGCCCACCTGCTCACCCAGGCCGAATCCGAGCTGGTAGAGGCCGAGGTCGTCCTGAGCGTCGTGAAGGAGGGGAGGATACCGAGCTTCCTGGAGCTCGGGGCCGAACCCGACGCCTACCTCCTCGGCATCCTAGATGCCCTAGGGGAGCTGAGGAGGATGTTCTACGACCTGCTCGGAAAGGGGGATGAGAGGGCGTTCGAGGTCTTCGAGGCCATGGATCGGCTCTACTCCCACCTCCTCCCCCTATCCGGCTACGGCCACGTCGCCCAGGGGGCCAGGCGGAAGCTCGATTCGGTGAGGTATGCGGTCGAGGGGGCTAGGGCCGCGGTCGCCGAGGAGTTGAGGAGGAAGGCCATGATAGAAGAGCTCAAGGGTCTCCGGAATGAATGAGCTCCTGGAGCTGCTCGAGGAAATTCAGGTGAAGCTCTCAACCCTCCTCAGGCTCGACGTCGAGGTCGATTCGTTCGAGCCCATCGCTGCCCTAGACGTATCCTACAAGGGGGAGAGGGCATGCGCCTGCGCCGTGCTCATGGAGGGCGAAGAGCTCCTGGAGAGGAGGACCTACCTATCCGACGCCCCCTTCCCCTACGTACCCGGGTTGCTGGCCTTCAGGGAGGCGCCCCTAATGCTCAGGGCTTTGAGGTTGCTCGAGGGGAGGCCCAAGCTGATCTTGGTCGATGGGCACGGGATAGCCCACCCTAGGGGGTTCGGGCTTGCGAGCGCCATAGGGCTGCTGACGGGCATCCCGACCGTTGGGGTCGGGAAATCCATCCTAGTCGGTAGGGTCGAAGGCTCCGGCCCCCTGAAGAGGCTCGTGGTGGGGGGTAAGCAGGTCGGGTTCTCGGTCGAGAAGGGGAGGCGTTTTTACGTGAGCCCCGGAAGCAATATAAGCTTAAGTTCGGTAGAAAGGCTGGTGAAGTGGTTAGGGCTCTCCTACCCTAGGGCCCTGAAGGAGGCGGATAGGTGGTCTAGGGAATGCCTGAAGTGAAGGAAGGGTACATAAGGTTGCTGGTGGAGCTGATAGGCTTGGGGGCGAAGGACGGGCCCGTAGAGGCCACCACGAAGTCCCTGGCCGAGAGGATCGGAAAGTCCCAGCAGACCCTCAGCCTTTACCTGAGGAGGCTGGAGGAGGAAGGCCATGATAGAAGAGCTCAAGGGTCTCCGGAATGAATGAGCTCCTGGAGCTGCTCGAGGAAATTCAGGTGAAGCTCT
>JAGGXQ010000089.1 GCA_021162925.1 Nitrososphaerota archaeon | reverse complement strand
GCTCCTGGCGGGCCTCGTATTCAACCTGATCGCCTTCGGGCTCTCTAGGGCGGTCAAGAGGTACGCTCTCGAAATTTCCCTGATCGTAACGATCGTGATAGGGCTGGCCTCGATTCTAACGATCGGGGTGGGGAGGGTCGATCCAAGATACCTGGTCGTCGTCTTCCCCTACATAAGGACCTCGAACCCCCTCGTCGAATCGGTTGCGGAGCACTTCGTCCCGACCGGGGCCGATTACTTCCTCTCCTACGGGATACTGCTCTACCTTTCGGCCCTAGGGGTCTACGTGGCCTTCAAGAAGAGGAGCGTCGGGACCCTGTTCGCCCTCATCCTTTCGATAGCCGGGATATACATATCGGCGTCCTTCTCCAGGCTCATGGTCTACTCTAGCTTGGGGTTCGGGATCCTGGGGGCGATAGGGTTCGAGGAGCTTGTCAAGAGGATCATGGCGGGGACGGTGATTTCGAAGAAGGTGAAGGTGAAGCTTGAAGGGGGGACGAAGTTCATATGCTCCGTGGCCCTCTTGGGGCTCTTCCTGGTCCCTTCGGTCTACCCACAGAACATGTCCTGGATAGCTTCGGCGGATTCCCCTCCCAGCATAGTCAACGGCGCCATCCCGTACAAGGTCGTGCTCAACGATTGGAGGGAGGCGAGCATGTGGCTGAGGGAGAACACCCCTGAGGATGCCGTGATCGCCGCGTGGTGGGACTACGGCTACTGGATAACCGTGCTCGGGAACAGGACCAGCCTGGCCGACAACGCGACCCTAAACCAGACCAGGATAGCCCAGATAGCGAAGGCGTTCATGTCGGAGGAGGAGGAAGGGGTCAAGATACTGAAGGAGCTCCACGCGGACTACGTGCTGATATTCGTGGCCGGCCAGATGGTAAGGACCAAGTACGGGACCCTTTACCTCCTGAACGGTGGAGGGGACGAGATGAAGAAGCTGTGGTTCATAAGGATCGCCGGTTTCAACGAATCGAAGTACCTTTACCAGGACGCGGTCACGCCGAAGCCCTACCTTTTGGAGAAGACCCTGTTCGGGAAGATGCTCCCGTTCAAGCTCTACGGGTACATAGATAGGCAGGGCATGTTCAGGGGGAGCGAGTACAAGCCGGGATACATGGCCGTTTACTCCTACCAGCTCAAGTACCCGACGGATTCCGAGGGGCCTCTGAGGCTCGTCTTCATGTCCTCAAGCCTCAAGACGAAGCCTTCCTACGGCTCCAAGATATTCGCGGCGGTTATCATCTATAAGCTCGTGGACTGATCCTCGTAGAGGGCCTTGAGCCTAAGCAAGGCGTACCTATCCTGGGGGGAGAACTTCGGGGGGTGGGGGCTGACGGTCTCCGATCCGCATCTAGGGCACTTGGGCTCTAGGGTGTATCTACCGCACTTCGGGCACTTCCTCATGAGCTTCCTCATCTTATCTTCCTCGACTCCTCCCTGGTGAACTTAAAGCTACAGCCCTTCTTCCTGAGCGATCCCTCTAGCCTTTCAATGGTGCTCGAAAGGAGCCGCTCGGCCAGCTTGAAGTTCTTGGACCTAACCGTAAGCCTGTACCTAGGGGCCCCCATGTAGATCAAGTTGACGCTCCCCCTGCTACTCCTCCCGATCGATGATAGGAGCGCATCCTTGAGCACTTCGATGCCGTAGGATCCCGGGCACGAGGCCTCGACTATCCCGGCTATCTCGACCTCGGGGGGCTTTATCTTCTCCTTCACGACCTCCACCAGCCTCTTCAGGAACGGTTCTGGCAGGTCGAGGCCCTCCACCGCCTTTTCGCCCCTATCGACTATCTTCTCGAACCCCCTGTAGAGCGTCCCGAACTTGGCCTCGAAGAGCCCCATGTACCTCAGGAGCTCATCCTCCTCGATCCCTAGCTCCTCTCCCAAGAGCTGGAATATCTTCTCCGCCTTCCTCTGCTTCTTGACCTCGGCGAGCTTCCTCCTCCTCTCCTCGTTTGTAACCTGCTTGAGGGATACGTCGACCTCCATCCTCCTCTTATCTACCCTTATCACCTTGAGCACGACCTTCTGGCCCTTCCTCACGAATCGCTCTATGTTCCTGACCCAGCCCGTCGAAACTTCGGATATGTGTAGGAAGGCGGGCATCCCACCATACTCGTCTAGGGATACGTACGCACCGTGAGGGGTTATGGAGTCCACGCTGGCGAGCACCAACTCCCCTTCTTCAGGTAGCTCCTCCACGCTCATGACTCGACACCTGCCCTATTTATATGATATTTGCAGACGTCTCGAAGCCTGCAAACCCCGCACCTCGGATTCCTTGGGAGGCATACGGTCTGGCCGAAAGAGACGAAGAGCGGGTTTAACTCGAGCCAATACTTCTTGTCGAGCACCTTCTCCAGCTCCCTCTCCGTCTCCTCCGGGGTCTTCGTATCGACGAGCCCCAGCCTGTTGCTTATCCTGTGGACGTGGGTATCGACGGGTATCGCCGGCTTCCCGTACGCGAAGACCAGGACGCAGTTCGCCGTCTTCCTCCCCACCGAAGGTAGCTTGAGCAACCCGTCTAAGGTATCGGGGACCCTGCCTCCGTTGTCCAGGATGGCCTTGGCAACCTCCCTTATCCTCCTGGCCTTCTGCCTGTAGAAGCCGGCCGGCTTCAGAAGTTCCTCAAGCTCCTCCAAAGGGGCGGACGCCAAAGCCTCCGGATCGCCGAACCTGGAGAAGAGCCTCTCCGACACGGCCCTGGTGGTTTCATCCCTAGTCCGCTGGGATATTATGGTCGATATGAGGACGAAGAACGGGTCCCTCCTCCGCCACCTCAAAGGGCCCCTCCTCTCCTCCACCATCCTCCTGATATCCCTGAACACCCTGTCGACGTCCATCAAAGCTAAATACTGCGAGGCGGTCGAATATAACGTTGTCCAACGAAGTCGTCAGGAGGCTGGACGGTTCGACTAGGGAGCTGATAAGGCTGATGAGAGAGAGGATAAGATCGCTGGAGGGGAGGGAGGACCTGCTTTCGCTTTTGAAGGGCACGGGGGATGCAAGAGGGGAGGACTTCTTCGGGGACCTGCCTAGGGTCGCGATCGGGATAGACGGCTCGCTCGCCTACGACGACAGGCTCGAGTTCCTGCTGGTCTACGTCTGTGCCACATCCTACAAGTGCGGCTTCAGGCTCGAGGACATGGAGTTCGACCTTAAGAACTGTGAAAGGGACTACAGGAGCAGCATATCGGAAGCCGTCCCGATATGGAGCGAGGACCTGCCGGAGATATCCGACGGCTCGAAGGAGATGGATAGGGAGATAGCGAGATCGATCGAGAGCATACCCTACTCCCTCATGACCCTGGCCGAGATTTACCTGACGTTCAAGGCGGTCAGGGATGGCGAGGCGTCCATAGTCTTCATGGACAGGCCCATCTCCTCGACCTACTCGATACTCGGGAGCGGGATCAGGAGGTTGCTGAAGAGGGAAGAGTTCGCCCTTTTGGGGATGGATACGGAGTGGGGTGAACTCGGGAAGATCGATCTGAGGCTCGTCTACATGCTCGGTTCCGGGAAGACGTTCGTACCGGCCAGGGGGCTTTACCTACCCTATGCGGTCGTGAGGCTTGCGATGGAGAGAGGGGGGAGGGTAAGGCCCGGCGAGGTGAAGGAGGAATTCGAGCTGAGCGACAAAGAGTTGAAGTGGGTCAAGAAGAGGCTCAAGAGGATAAACAAGAATTACTCGAACGCCATGCTCAAGGAGGTCGGGGACGTCATAGAGCTGAGGGAGGGGGTCGGGGATTACTGGAAGAGGGCGGTATCCGTATCCGAATCGGTGATAGAGAAGATATTCGAGGGGGAGGGGCATCCGCTCTACCTGAAGGAAAGGGGGAGGTGGATAACCCCGTCCGAGCTAGACTTCGTGGGGTTCGTCACGCTTCAGAGGCTCGTGGACATGGCGGTGGATAGGGGCGTTCTGCTCATAGGGATAACCAAGGACACGTTCGCGACCGAGTTCACCAGATCGGTCATGCCCTACTACATGAGCCTTAAGGGCGAGGAGAGGAGGGGCGTCCCCAGGGTGAGGAGCGATAGGGCCCTGCTCGCGGCCCTCAGCAGCATCAACTACGAGAGGCTCAAGACCCCTTGGAGGACCATCTCCTACGACTCCAGCTTCGTAACTACAGCATTCATAGGCGGAAGGATACGCCCGGCCAGGAAGGTGATAACCAAGGAGAGGCTCTTCGTCAGGTCCTACTTTCAGTTGAGGGAGTTCGGCGTGGATAGGTCGATGAGGTCCTTCGTCTTCCTCTACGATCGCCCCTACTACCCGAAGTTCGACGATCCGCACACCGTATCCATAGAGACCGAGGATAAGGGGCGACCTTACACCCCGTTCCTGGAGCTAAATGAGAGCTTCGTGGACGATCTGGTGCTGAAGGTCTTAAGCAAGTGCGACAACCCGGAGATATTCGAGGCCTTCGGCCACAACCAGCTCCTATACCTGGCGGATAAAGCGGTGAAGGCCGAGGTAAGGTTGATGAAGGAGAGCCTCAGGAGGATAGCCGACCTCAGGCTGGGGACCATAACCAAGAGGGGCAGGTTTTATATGCTCGTGAAGAAGTACAGGGAATACAGGAAGGAGGAAGAGGAGAGGAGGAGGAATGTTTAACCCGTTCGACGACATGGGGGGGAAGTTCGTAGCCAGGCTGAAGAGGAATAAGTTGAGCGAGAGGAGGACTTCGAGTGGAAGGGGGGAGATACAGGTAACGGCCCCCGTATCGATCATAGAGATAAAGTTCGATCTCGACGTGCTCGACAGGCT
>JAGGXQ010000009.1 GCA_021162925.1 Nitrososphaerota archaeon | reverse complement strand
CTCCTTTATCGCCTTGGTCGGGCAGGCGAAGTAGCAGCTCCTGCACCCGCTACACAGCCTGGGGATGACGAAAGGCAGCTTCTCCGGAGACATCAAGATTGCCCCGGTGTCGCATACCTCGCCGCAGACCCCGCACTTTATACACTCGCCGTAATCCACCTTCGGGAGCATTACCACGACCTCCTCCTCCCCTCCGAGCTCGAGCCCTAGCAAGAGGTGGTCGTTCGGGGCCTCTACGTCCAGGTCGGCGAGCACCAAATCGACGTGCCTCGATAGCAGGACCGCCAAGTTGGTCGCAACCGTGGACTTCCCCGTTCCGCCCTTACCCCCGGATACGGATACGATCAAACCTTATACCTCCGATCGTTTATGATGAGCTTGTTCAGCTCCAAATTACCGAGCCCCCTTATCCTGTCCAAGATTTCATTTAGCAGGGCTTCCAGCTCCTTGGGTGGCTTCGGCTTTTCGCAGGTGTACGTGTAGCACTTGCGCTCTTCATCCTTCTCCACGCACTTTAGAGAGCTTAGGATGGAAGGCAGCTCTTCTATGTAGAAGCCAAAGTCAAAGAAACGGTAGGTTAACCCCTCCAACCCACTTCCAAACCTTTCTTTCATCTCCCAATCGGTTAGTAGGAGCGCCCTACTGATCCTGAAGGGGTGGGAGCATCCTAACTCCGCCAACAGATAGGGAATGACATCCTTAGCGTTGTAACCCACGTGAACCCCTCGATAACAACGTTATATAATTTTTGCTACCTCTTATACCCTATCCTCCTGAGGAACTCCCTCCTCTCCTCCTTCTCCTTATCCCCTTCCACGCCTTTTACCTTGACCCCGTCTATGATCCCGACTATGCCCCTCCCGAATTCGCCATCGACCACCACGACCTCGATCGGGTTGGCCGTGGCGCAGTAAACGCACGAAACCTCCTCGACCAGCTTGATCCTGTTGAGCACGTTTATCGGATACGCATCCTTCAGGACGATGACGAAGGAATGGCCCGCTGCGATCTTCGAGGCGTACTCCACCGCGAGGCTTTCGAGCCCTTCGTCGTTCCCGTCGTGCCTCACCAGAGCGGGGCCGCTGGATTCGCAGAAGGCGAGCCCGAACTTTATGAACGGGCTGCTCGAGGCGAGGGCTTCGTAAAGGTCCTCGACCGTCTTTATGAAGTGCGCCTGGCCTATTATCACGTTAACCCCTTTCGGCGGCTCTAGCTTGACCGAGGTCAGGTTCATACCGAATCATATGGGGCGGGGGTTATAAACGTGTCTCGGCCCCATCTCGTCGGTGCCCTAAACGGCCTCCTCGGAGGCCCCTCCCCCCTCTTCGGACCTCGCAAGCCTGTTCCTTATCCGGTTCAGGGCCGCCAGAACCTGCGAGACCTTATCCCTATCCATCACCGATCCGAGAATGGGTCGTTTAATATCGAAGATTATGAAGAACCTAAGACCCCGTCGTCAAGCGATCTAAATCGAAAGGTCCGGATTTTAATTACCGATTTTTGAGCAACCCTTAAATAATTTTTCACAACCGCATTTCTATGCTCGATCTGGAGGGGCTCAGCTTCATACTGACGACTTCCATATCTTCGGCCTTCGGGCTCATGGGCCTCTACTATTCCATAAAGCTCTTCAGGCTTTACAGGGGTGGCGCGTTCGAAGGGTCCTGGCTTTACATATCCACCTCTCTGGCATTCCTATCGGCCTGGGTCTTCCTGCTCTTCATGAACGAGGTCTTGAACCTCTCGATCTCCTGGGTGATTTACTGGATCGGGTTCGTGGGCGGGTTGCTCCTGCTCCTCGGCGTAATGGAGCAGGTGAGGATCTGGGAGGGGCTGAGCGGTAAAGTCAAGCGGTAGGTTTTTTACTCCGCCCGCTTACCGGACCACGTGGAGTACAGGGAGCTCGGCAGGACCGGAGAGAAGGTCCCGGTCTTGGGTATGGGGACCTGGGGGATGGGAGGGAGGTTCGAGAGGGATGAAAGGTACGACGAGCGCGAGATCAGATCCCTCAGGTTCGGGATCGAAATGGGCCTCACCCTGATAGACACGGCCGAGATCTACGGAGCGGGCCACGCGGAGGAGCTGGTCGGGGAGGCGATAAAGGGGCTGAGGGATAAGGTGTTCATCATAACCAAGGTCTGGCCCTCCCATTACACCTACGAAGGGGTCCTGAAGGCGATGGAAGGTAGCCTGTCCAGGCTCAAGACGAGCTACGTCGACCTCTACCTCCTGCACTGGCCGAGCGCGACGGTCCCGATCGAGGAGACGATGAGGGCGATGGAGCGCCTGATCGACGAAGGGAAGACCAGGTACATAGGGGTGAGCAACTTCAACTCCGCAGAGTTGGAGGAGGCGATGGCATCCCTGTCCAGGCACGAAATAGTCGCTAACGAGATAAGGTACAACATCCTGATAAGGAGCGCCGAGAAGGACCCGATACCCTTCTGCCTCAAGGAGGGGATCACGATCATAGCCTACAGGCCTATAGAGAGGGGCTCGATCCTGACGGGATACGTCAGGGAGGCCCTGGAGGAGGTGGGCAGGAAGTACGGTAAGACCCCGGTTCAGGTGGCCCTGAACTGGCTGATCTCGAAGCCGATGACCGTAGCGATACCTAAGGCATCCAGGATCGAGCACCTAAAGGAGCTGGCCGGCTCCCTGGGCTGGAGGCTGTCGGAAGAGGACGTTAGACTCCTCGAAGAGAGGATAAAGTGGTAGCTCTATTTTCTGAACATCAGCACCGTGATCCCTGCCAGGACCAAGGCCCCGATCGCGTAGATGTACCTAGGTGCCAAGACGACTTCCATACTCCCGCCCAGCATCCCCAAGTAAAGCAGGATCGAGTTCCAGATCAGGCAACCCGCGGAGGTGTAGGCCAGGAATTTGGTCAGGTTCATCTTCCCCATCCCCGCGGGGAAGGATATCAGGGTCCTTAGGAGCGGGACCATCCTGGCCGCGAACACGGTCCAAGCGCCGTAGCCGGAGAACCATCCCTCGACCCTTTCCAGGTGCTCCTTCTTGAG
>JAGGXQ010000050.1 GCA_021162925.1 Nitrososphaerota archaeon | reverse complement strand
GTAATAGACCTCGACCGGATACTCGCCCCTATCCCCGTAGTCGCCCAGGAAGAGCAGGTACCCGTCCAGCGGATACACCCTTTCGAGCAAGGCCTTCAGGCTCTCCAGGTCCCCGTGGATGTCCCCGACCACCACGACCCTCTCCTTCGGCAGCTCCACGCATCCCCCCTTCACCCTGAGCCATCCAGAGCCTTTCCTCTCGGACTTCAGAAGCTCCTCCGATCGCTCTAAGAGTTTCAGAAAACCAGTCGGGGAGATGGATTTCAGCTCGGAGAGCAGGGATTCTAAATCCATAAAAATTGGGTGGGCTACCTCCTTATAAAAGAGACCTCGATCCGGACGTCGTCCGGGACCCTTATCCTCATCAGCCTCCTCATCGTCCTCTCGTCGGCGTCTATGTCGATGAGCCTCCTGTGTATCCTCATCTCCCACTTGTCGAACGTATGGCTGCCCTGGCCGCTAGGTGCCTTCCTGGTGACCACCATCAGCCTCTTGGTCGGGAGGGGTATCGGACCCCTCATCTTGACCCCCGTCTTTTCGGCTATCGCGACTATTTCATTGCATACGCTCAGCAGGTTCTTTAGGTTGTTACTCGAAAGCCTTATCCTTGCCATCTGGGGCATTTCCGATCTACTTCTTCCCCGGTTCGTACTTCTGGGTTATCTCCTTAACCACTCCCGCGGCTATGGTCATCCCCATATCCCTCACGGCGAACCTCCCTATCTCCGGGAACTCCTTGAAGGTCTCTATGCACAGGGGCCTGATGGGTCGCATCCTTACTATCGCAGAGTCCCCCGTCTTCAGGAACTTCGGGTGCTCCTCTATCACCTGCCCCGTCCTCGGGTCTATCTTGGATATCAGCTCGGTTATCTGGGCCGCGACCTGGGCGGTGTGCGCGTGAAGGACCGGCGTGTACCCGGCGGCTATGGCGGTCGGGTGATAGACCACGATTATCTGGGCTATGAACTCCTTCGCTACGGTCGGCGGGTTGTCCGGATGGCCTACCATGTAGCCCCTCCTTATGCTCCTCTTCTCCACTCCCCTCAGGTTGAACCCTATGTTGTCCCCTGCGATCGCCTCCTGGATCGGCGTGTGGTGGGTCTCTATCGACCTGACCTCGGCCACTATGCCGGGCGGGTTTATGATCACCTGATCCCCTACCTTGAGCCTTCCGGTCTCTATCCTGCCTACCGGGACCGTTCCGACCCCGGTTATGGTGTAGACGTCCTGTATCGGGAGCCTGAGCGGCTTGTCCACGGGCTTTGGAGGCTCCTGGAACTCGTCCAGGGCTTCGAAGAGCGTCGGTCCGTCGTACCAGGGCATGTTCTCCGACCTGGTTATCAGGTTGTCCCCCTTCCACGCCGAGACCGGTATGAACCTGATCTTCCTCACATCGTACCCTATCGTCTTGAGGAGCTGCTCAAGCTTGGCCTTGCACTCCTCGTACCTCTCCTTGCTGTAGTTGACGGTCTGATCGTCCATCTTGTTTATCGCCACGACCAGCTGGTCGACGCCCAAGGTCTTCAGCAGAAAGGCGTGCTCCCTGGTCTGGCCGCCTGGGGCGACACCGACCTCGAACTCACCCTTCTTCGCCGAAGAGACCAGGATCGCGACGTCGGCTTCGGAAGCCCCCGTTATCATGTTCTTTATGAAGTCCCTGTGCCCTGGAGCGTCTATGAGGGTGAAGAAGTACTTGTCGGTCTCGAACTTCTGGAAGGCTATGTCTATCGTTACGCCCCTTTCCCTCTCGTCCTTCAGCGTATCGAGGACCCATGCGAACTTGAAGGTGTCTCCTGCACCCGTCTTCTCCGACTCCTTCGCGTACGCGTCTATGGTCCTCTGGTCTATGACCCCCAGTTTGTACAGGAAGTGCCCCATCAGGGTCGACTTTCCGTGGTCTACGTGTCCTACCACTACCAAGTTCAGATGCGGTTTCGCGGGCATGTTCCCTCCGTGCTTAAGGGAAGAAGGATGGCTATATAAGGTTTTAACCGAGCCTACCTAGAGGCCAGGGCTATCCGCTCCTGCTCGTTCTTCTTCCTTATGGCGTAGCTGTTCTGATCTCCCCTAGAGGCCAAGATAAGCTCGTCGGCCAAGGCCTCTTCTATCCCCTTCGGGGAGCTGAACGCCGCCTCCCTGGCCCCTTCGGTTATGAACCTGAGCGCCAGATCGACCCTCCTGACCGGGGATATGTTGACCGCCAGGTGGTAAACGACCCCTCCGTAGATTATCCTGGTCGTGTCCTCGTTCGGGGCGGCGTTCTCGATGGCCCTGACTAGGACCTGTATCGGGTTCTCCCCGGTCTTCAGGTGGACTATCTCGAAGGCGGTCTTCACTATGTTTATCGCCTTCAGCTTCTTCCCTCCCATCCTCCCCGTGTTCTTCCAACCCTTCTTCCCGAAGTGCATGAGCTTGTTCACGAGCCTCTCGACTATGTTGACCTCGGTCTTCTTGAAGCGCCGGTGCTCGTGCCTCCCCATCGATGTGGGGACTATCAGCGGCTTGAGCGAAATCACGTTCTTTAGGCCCGGGTCCTTGACCTCGACCTCCTCGAAGTCCCATTTGTTGAAGAGGAGGAGCTTGGGCTTTTCCAATTCATCACCTCCTAGGCTTCTCCTTCCTGCCCAGGAGCAGCTCCTTCAGGGATACGCCGTTGACCTTGACGACCTTCCACCTGACCCCCGGTATGTCCCCCATGCTCCTTCCCATCGAGCCACCTATACCCTCGACGATTACCTCGTCGTGCTCGTCTATCAGGTTGAGGGCGCCGTCCCCAGGGGCGAATGCGGTTATGACCTTGCCGTTCTTTATCAGCTGGACCCTCACACACTTCCTTATGGCGGAGTTGGGCTGCTTCGACTCTATCCCTACCTTCTCTAGGACGATCCCCCTAGCCTGCGGGGCCCCCTCTAGGGGGTCTGCCTTCTTGTCGAGCTGGAGCATCCTACGCTTGTAGTACTTGTCGGACCACCTGAACTTCCTACGGTTGGCTACCAGCTTCCTCGCGGCGAACAGGCCGTTGGGGGACTTCATACCGCCTCTACCGCAATAGGGTTATAAAAGCGTGTCGCATCAGGTACTCATTATCTTCACATCGCTTATGCCGAAGTGCCTCTTGAGCAGGAGCCTTGCCCTCTTGGCGTTCTTCCCCCTCCTCCCCAGGACGGCGCCCTTCTTCCTAGCGTCGACGAGGGCTATGAGCATCTTACCCCCGCCCCCCTTATCGACGGCCCTCACCTCCCTCACGTACCTAGGGTCGAGGCAGTTCTTCAGGAAGACCTTCGGGTCCTCCGAGTACTCGACGACCTCGACGGGCCTCCCGACCAGCTTCTCCACGTGCTTTATCACCATGCCGTTCTTCCCGATGGCGAGCCCCATCTTCTCCTTCTCGACGACGAATATTATCCTACCCATCTCCTCGTCCACGACGCAATCGAGGGCCGTTACCCCACTCACCGTTTGGAAGAGGGAAAGGAGGCCGAACTCCTCCGAAGTTAGCTTGATCTCCGATGACATACCGCTCTGACGATTAGGTCTTCTGGATTTCATGATTTAAACCTTTAGGTCCCCGTAGCCATAGGAGCGCCACGATCAGGAGGAGCGAGAAGACGAGGAACAGAAGGATGGGCAGGAGCGGGGAGTCCGTTTTGACGGCGAAGAAAGGAAAGATCACGATGACGCCAGAGGTCGAAGCCGATGATGAGAGGCTCAAAAGCATTAAGACGAGCCCTATGAAGAGCAGGATGAAACCCAGAAGCGAAGCCAGTCCGAACCAAGCTTCTAGAGATGAATCGGCTGAGTCCATAACAGGATCACCGCCAAGAGCGCCATTACGAAGATCAGAAGGGGCCAGATCCCCTTACCCTTGAAGAAGATCGGTATCGGCCCTATGAAGCCCAGGAAGAAGGACTCGAACCTGGAACCCTTAAGGGAGCCGATGAGCATCAGTAGGCCGAGCAGGGCTAGGGCGAGGCCCAAGAAGAAGAGGGGGTGGTTCATCCTTTCATGGATTTGAGCAGCTTCCTTATGCTCGCCTCCCCGGGATGCCTCACCGATACCGCCTTGACCCTGAAAGGCAGCCCGCAGACCCTTCCCAGCTTGACCGAGTCCCCCTCGTACCTGATCAGGGGCACCGATCTGCCCTTGAGCCCCTCTTCGATCGAAGCGAGCTCCTCTTCGGTCAGGGACGAGCTCACTACGACGAGCCTCGCATCCTTCAGGTTCTTGAGCACCTCCCTGAGGCCTATGTGGTACCTGCCGGTCTTCATGACCTTTGAGAAGAAATCCCCCAGGGCCTTCTCGCTCAACCTCACACCTCCTTCTTCATGAATATGTCGACCATCCCGGTCCCGACGGGTATCGGCAGGCCCACTATCACGCTCTCCGTAACCCCCTTGAGCCGGTCGACCTCCCCGCTTACGGCGGCGGAAGCGAGGGTTGGGACGGTTATCTCGAACGCCGCCCTCGCCAAGACGCTGTGCTTACTCCCCGTTACCCCATGCCTCCCGACCTGCTGTATCAACCCTTTAGACGTCATGAGATCCGCAAGGAGGTATATGTGCCTGATATCGACCTCTAGGCCCTGCTCCTGAAGGGTCCCGTATATCTCCTTGACGAGCG
This sequence comes from Nitrososphaerota archaeon, assembly GCA_021162925.1. GTDB lineage: Archaea > Thermoproteota > Nitrososphaeria > Nitrososphaerales > JAGGXQ01 > JAGGXQ01. The sequence continues at coordinate 1,810 of JAGGXQ010000050.1, read as the reverse complement.
CGTTCCTGGCGGCCTCTATCCCCAGGGTTAGGTAGATTTCGTACACGCTGTTCGTCGTGGTCCTGTAGGGATCGACTCCTTCGACCTGCATCACCTTCTGCAGGTTCGAGCCCGCGGTCTGGATCATCCACTCGTCCCCCTGCTTGACAACGGTAACCCTGGCTATGCCCGGTATCCCGCCTATCCTGCTCCTCAAGAGCTTCTCCCTGAGCTGGTTGAGCGTGGCCATGTCGGCCTCTCCGACGGTGACGTAGACGGTCCCGCTCTCCCTATCGACCTCGACCTTCCTCTTGCCGCCCTTCAGGACCCTCTCGACGTCTTCGATCGTGTAGCCCCTCTCCTCCAGCTTCCTGCCATCTAGGATGAACTTTATCCTACCCATGACGTCGACCTCGCTGTACTCGACCAGATCGGCGAGCTTCGTGAAGAGTATCTTCCTGGCTATCCTGAGCGCCTCCTCCTTCGACTTCCCATTCTTCAAGTATATGTCCATGCTCGGCGTCGATATCTGCTTCCTGGCGTCGACGAGCTCTATGAGCCTTGGGAGGCCAAGGGTTACGTCCCTCTCCTTCACGCCAGCGAAGTGGAAGGTCCTGAGGGTCATCTGGGTACCAGGCTCCCCCATGGATTGGGCGGCGACCACACCACAGGCGAGCCCGGGCTCGACCCTAGCCTTCTCTAGGAGCTCGACCGTCCTTTCACAGAGCTCCTTGGCGCCCTTGCGGCTCAGCGGCACCTCCTTGAGCGCCCTTTCGAGCTCTTCAAACAGCTTCTTGTTGAGCTTCTTGCCGTACCTAGCCAGAAGACTTTTCAGCTCCTCTTCTTTCAGCTTCGGCCCCTTGTCCTTCAGGGCTATCCTCTCGGCCAGCTTTAACACGTTGACGGCCTTACCCTGATCGCTCTTCGACGGATCGACGCCGTCCTCCCCGTAGACGAACTGGATTATGTTCCCATCGGGGTCCCTGACCGTCAGGTCGTACTCGACCTTAAGGTGCTCCATGGCGTTTATCAGCCTCCTCTGCATGTACCCGCTCTGCTGGGTCCTGACGGCGGTATCGACGAGCCCCTCCCTACCGGCCATCGAGTGGAAGAAGAACTCGACCGGGTTCAGCCCATCCCTGTAGTTAGACCTGACGAACCCCCTCGCATCCGGAGACGGGTCGTAGCGCTTGAAGTGGGTGAGGGCGCGGCCCATGTACCCCCTCACTATCCTCTTCCCCCTTATCGCCTGCTGCCCTACGCACGAGACCATCTGGCCTATGTTCAGGGTGGAGCCCCTGGCCCCGGTCCTGGCCATTATGACGCCGGAGTTGTCTTCGGGCAGGGAGGAATCGGCTATCTTACCCGCCTCGTCCCTCGCCTTGCTCAGGGCCTCCATTATGTAGTACTCGAGCGCCTCCTCAGGGGAGTAGCCCCTTATCAGGGGGAGCGTCCCTTCCTTGTACTCCCTTATGAGCTCGTCGACCCTCTTGTACGCCTCGTCTATGACCTTGGCGATCTTCTTCTTCACCTCGTCGCTCACCTGAAGCTCGTCGTAACCGTAGGTGAAGCCGTACCTGTCCATATAGGCCCTCAGAACCCTGAGGAAGGAGTTGAGGAACTTGGAGGCCGCCTCGGTCCCGTAATCCTTGACCAGCCTATGGAGGACGCTGTCCGGCTCTTCCGCCCCTATCGTCGCCTTGTCCACGACCCCCTTCAGCAGCTCTCCGTCCTTTATCACGACGTCCTTCGCGGCACCCTTGCCGCAGCTCTTCATCCACCTGGAGGTTAGGGTGTAGTTGAAGTCCTTGGGCAGGAACAGAGAGAACAG
>JAGGXQ010000007.1 GCA_021162925.1 Nitrososphaerota archaeon | reverse complement strand
CCTTATCGTGAATTCGTCGAGCTCCTTCGGGTCCTTGAACTCGATCGTGCTCTGGAGGCTTTTGAAGACCTTGTGCTCTACGAATATGGGGCCAACTCCATCGCAGCTTATGTCCTCTATGTAAGGGTCCCTGATCATCGGCTCCAGGATGCCGAGCCCGACCTTCTCTATCTCGAGCTTGTACTTCAGGGCGTTGTACATGTACTCGTTGACCGTTACCTGATCGACGAACCCGTCCTCCCTTTTGATCCTGTACTCGTGGTCCGGTAGCGCGTTGTCGATCCTCACGGCCTTGTCCAAGGCGTCGAAGAGTACCTTCTTCTTCTCCTCGTCGTCCTCGAACTCCTCCTTCTCGTCTATCTTGAGGGCTATCGCCTCCTCCACCAGGTCAAGGACCTCGCTTACCTCATCCGGTATGGCGGGCTGGATTGGGTGGTAGAGTGGCCTCTCCCCCCTCTGCTTCACGAATACGTGGATGAATATCGGGTCCCCGACCGGGTATATCAGGTTCAGGTCCTTTAACTTCCTCATCTCCCTGGAGAGCTGGACGGCGAAGTCTGGAAGGGGCCTCTCCCTGGCCCACTCGTGGAGGTAGTTGAAGAGGTGAGGGTTCGAGCTCACCGAATCCCTGTAGTCCCCTTCTATGCTCTCCAGGATCGCGCAACTTCTGGCGCTTCCATGCTCGCACTTTAATTCGACGCGCTTCATGCTCACACCTTCGCCATGGAGAAGGGCAAGATCTTGATCCCGAACCCCTCCTCGACGTCGAACCCGATCGGGCTGCCCAAGGTCCTCAAGGCCCCCTTGAGCCTGGTGACCTCCATCATCTTGACCGGCTTCCCCCTGAACTCCCTGGCCGAGAACACTATGTCCCCGTCGGCTATCCCCCTTATCCTCATCAGCAGCTCTTGAGATATCACGAAAGGATGGACCGAGACGCAGATCAGCATGTCCTTCAGGTCGACCAGGGACTTGAGCTTCGAGAAGAAGGTCAGTATCTCCTGCTCCCTAGCCTTGTAGAGGAGCTGGGTTATCGGGTCTATTATGGTCACGTCGACGTCGTCCTCCTTCACGAAAGAAGGCAGGACCCTCAGGTATATGGCCGAGACCTTCCTCGTGAGGATCTTCTCGTTCAGCCTTATCTTCATGAGCTTCAGCTTGCCGCTCAGGAAGTAAGGCCTAACCTTGAAAGAGAATCGCTCCATCAGGCTTAGTAGCTCCATGACGTCGAGGTCCAGGCTTATGTACCTGACCCTGTAGCCCGAGTTCAAGGCACCCCAGCTGAGCTGGAGCAGGAAGACGGTCTTCCCCGTTCCGTACCCACCCTCCATCAGCATGAGCGAGCGCTTCGGTATCCCCCCTATCCTCCTGTCGAGCTCGTAGTTCATCAGGCTTATCATCCCCTCCTTGCTCAACCGATCACCCCGTACGCCTTGCAGCCCCTCGGAGAGACGACCAAGACCTGGCCGCTCCCCGTTATTTCATCCTCCACCCATAGCTTCAGCGTCATCGTCTCCCCAGGATCTAGGCAACCCCTGCTGAGGTCTGAGGCTATCGGGTTGAAGAGCTCCTCCCCTCCCCCGAGCATGACCGATTCGACGGCCCATCCCTCGCCAGAAGTTTCGTCCTGATCCAAGGTGAGCCACTTCGAAACGACCGAGCCGTTCGACTCGTACTTCACCATCACGTCCATGTACCTGATCTCCTTCGCCTCTATCTCGTCCCTCCCGGAGTTCGTCACATTCACGTACAGCGTCGTGGCGTCGGGCTTCGAGACCCCGTCGATCCTTATCTCCTCCCTGCCCACGGCTTCACCGACGCTTATGTACTTCCTGAGCAGGCCGTAGGACGAAGTTAGAACGGTTTCGTTGAGCATGAAGGTCATCAGGCACAGCACCCCTAGGAGCACGATCGAGGCGACGACGAGCCCGAAAGAGCCCATGGCATCACCTCAAAGGCTCAGCACCTCCGTATCCCCGTTCCTCCCCGTATAGGGGTAAAAGGTGACCTTGTACTCCTCCCCGCCCTCTAGGTTGTAGTCGAGCGTGATGGTGACCTCTAGGGTCTCGAAGGGGTCCCAGTTCCCATCCCCGTCCAAGTCGTTGGCTATCGTGTAGTTCCAGCTCGGCGGCGTCGATGAGTTGTAGGGTATGAGCCTGTACCCGCTCCCGTTCCCGAAGAAGAGCGAAGACCCCCTTATCAGCCCTTTATCTATGCCCTTGACGCCGACGTTCTTGATCCAGACCCTTACCACGTTGCCACCGCTCTCGCCGCTCACCATGAGTATCTCAGTAGCTACGGATATCCGCTCCTCGTAGCTGCTCACCATGTCCATGTACTTCTGGTTTACGAGCTGGAAGCTGGAGGTGAGGCTCGCCGCCAACATAGAGGAGGCGATTATGATAGAAATCGCGACTATCCCTTCGGCTATAACGGTCGTGGACATAAGGTCACCTCCTGACGCCCTGGTTCATGGCCATCAGGATGAAGATGAAGAAAGGGTCTTCCTTCTCCTCCACGAGCTTCTTTAGGAGCGATACGGCGAGCAGGTGGGAGTCTATCCCTATTCCGTCCCCCTCCTTGAGGAGCCTCATCCCCTTCCTTACCAGGGATATGGACTCCTCGGGCACGAGCCCCTTTTCGTAGTAACTGTAAAGCACGCTCTCGAGCTGGGTCCCGCCGAACAGGTT
>JAGGXQ010000002.1 GCA_021162925.1 Nitrososphaerota archaeon | reverse complement strand
TAGCTCCTGAGGTCCATCAACCCCAGGAGAAGGTCGATCCCCACGCAATGGCTCCCTATGATCACGAGTTCCGACGGCTTCAGCTCCGAGCCGAAGAGCCTGACCCTTACCCTCTCCCCCTCTTCTACCAGCTCGACCTCCTCCGGTATGGTTATGTATCCATCCGAGAGGCCGAAGGAGGATACAGCACCCGAACCCAGGCCTACGTCGTAGACCAGATACCTCCCTTCATCCTCCACCACGTAGACGGGTAGGAGCTCCCTCCTCCCCCTCGCCGAATAGATCCTCCTGGCGACTATGCCATCCAGCTCCCAGGAGGATCTATTCGGCGAGGGGGAGGAGGGAGCTCCTGCCCGTCTACGTGGTGGAGGATGAAGGGAGGTATCTGGTCTACGACGTAGGCCTGGGTTCGGGTGCGGTATCCTCCTTCGGCCTCTCGGACGGATACGTAACCGTACCGGAGGAGGTCGAGCTGATAGAAGAGGGGGAGAGGGTAAGGGTCACGCTCTTCGGCTCGGAGCTGAAGCCATCGGAGCTCGTGATCATAGGGAGCCATTGCGTGGGGATCGACATCCTCCTGGGGATGATGGACCTCAGGAGCTACAAGGTGATAAACGTGGGATCGATGGGAGGGCTGAAGGCGGTGGAGAGGGGGGAGGCGGATCTGGCCGGGGTACACCTGCTCGACGAGAAGACCGGCGAGTACAACATCCCATTCGTAAAGAGGTTCGGGCTTATCGGGAAGGCCGTATTGGTGAGGGGTTATCTGAGGGAGCAGGGGATCTTGGTCAGGAAGGGGAACCCGAGAGGGATCAGGGGCATCGAGGATCTGCTCGAAGCCACGATAATAAACAGGAACAAGGGCTCTGGGACGAGGATACTGCTCGATCTCCTGCTGAAAGAAGCATGCGAAAGGAAGGGGTTGAAGTTCGAGGAGGTCAAGGGGAGGATCAAGGGGTACAACGTGGAGGCGAAGACCCACTCGGCCGTTGCTTCGGCGGTGGCTTCGGGGAGGGCCGATGCCGGTCTGGCGATAAGGAGCGTCGCAAAGCTTTACGGCCTGGACTTCATAAAGGTGGCCGACGAGCACTACGACTTCCTGATACCTAAGCGAAAGATGGGGAAGAGATCCGTGAGGAAGTTCATCGAGGCCCTGGGCTCCGAGGAGTTCAGGAGAGAATTGAGGAGGAGGGATATAGGGCTCGTCCCGACTTCAGAGACCGGGAAGGTCATCCTATCGTAGCAGGATGCATAGGAGGTATGAGGCTATGAGCGCCAGGCCGAAGCTTAGGTGCATCCTCAGCATCGCTAGGTTGCCCGGTATCAGGGCATCGGGATCGTTGCCGCTCCTCCTCAACGTCTTCGCCGCCTTGGCGGCGTAAGGGAGGCTCAGGAGGGCCAGGAGGCTCGGGGTGGGCATGAGCCCTAGCAGGACGAACGAGGCTAGCATTACGTAGCTCGAGCCGACGAGCAAGGCGAAGACCAGGGACGCCTTCTCGAACCCCATCCTGACGACCAGCGTCCTCTTCCCGACCGAGGAGTCCGGGGCGACGTCCGGGAATTCGTTTATCCAGAGGATGGCAGAGGTCAGCACCCCCATCAGCAAGCAGGCGAGCACCGATTCTAGGCCCAAGGAACCGGTCTGGGCGAGATAGCTGCCAACCGCTATCAGGCCGAAGTTCATCCCGACGACGAACTCCCCCAGGCCCCTGTGGGCGAGCTTAAGGGGTGGGCCCGTGTAGAAGTAAACCGAGATCGCCGCTATGAGCGTGAGGAGCAGGACGGGCCAGCCCCTCACCAAGGTCACGTAGGCCCCCGCGGCCAGCCCGAAGGCGAGCATGAGAAGGGAGACCCTTAAATGGTCCCCGAGATCTATGAGCCCGGATGGCAAGATTCTGCTACCCCCTGCGAATGGGTTGTTGTGCCTTACCATCAGATCGTCCCCGCTCTTGAAGTCGAAGTAGTCGTTGAGCATGTTGGCAGCTATGTGAAGCGCTACAACGCCGGCAAGGGATATGAGGAGCATCTGTAAGTCGAAGTATCCGTTGTAAAGGGCCTGGGCGAAACCTATGAAGAAAGGAAGTAGTGATGCCTGAAGGAATGGAAGCCTCATCGCCCTTACCCAGACCTTTAGGCTCATCTCAACCACCAGAAGATCGCCAGCAGTATAAATATCATTATCAGAAGAGGCGAGGTGACGAACGTGAACCCGTCCCCCCTGTAAACGTATAGGAGTATCGGGGGGAGGTTCTCAAGCTTGGGGATCGCCTTTACTATCAGGGGGATCAGCAGTAGAATCAGGCCTAAGATCACGAGGAAGAGCCCAAGCTGAGACAGCAGATCTAGCGCGCTCATTCTATTACGGTCATGGTGAGGGTGGACCTAACGCCGTTTATCTTCCTGATCCTACCCATCACCGCCTCCCTCAACATCCTCATGTCTTCGGCCTCTAGCTTGGCTATTATGTCGTAAACGCCGTATATCTCGTGAACCTCCTTCACCCCCGCGATCTTCTTGAGCTCCTTGACTATATCCTTCTCCATTCCGAGGTCGCAGTTTATCAGCACGAACGCCGTTGGCATACCCTACTAAAGGAAGAGGTATATTTAACTTTTCAAAACGAAAACCGATCAGGACTTCGATATCTTGGGGAGGACCTCCTTCTCTTCTATTCCATCGTGGTTGAAGAACCACTCCTCTATGCTCACGACCCTGGAGAGCATCTCCCGATAGCAGTCGTCGCACACTATCTTGAGGTGGTAGACTACGTGCGCGCGCTCCGGGTCTATCTTGGCCCCGCACCTATCGCAGTACATCTTGGGCGGTTCGCATAAAATTGATATATAAAGGTTGAAATATATCTCATGTGATATTCGGCGATGGACTAACTGCGCCTGAGCTCGGATTCCACTCGGTTCACGAAGTAAAGGAAGTATAGCGAGATCACCAGAAAGGCCGAGAAGATCTTGGTGGCAAAGGGGAGGCTCCAAGGTATCTTCGGATTCGGGTAATTTATGTTCAGGTAGTCTATCCTCATTATACCCTTCATGGCATCTCTGGTTATGAGGGCGTTCCAGACCGTGAAGTTGTAAAGCGTCTCGTAGAAGCATACGAAGGCGGCGATGACCCCGAGTATGAAGAGGGCCCTCCTGAGGGATGGTGAGAGCCTCTTGAACGCATCCTTGTGAAACTCTAAATAAAGGGCGAAGAAGGCTATAAGCGAAACGGTCAGGTAGGATACGGGCTTCGCGAAGTTGGCGAATGGCCAGTCGAATTCGACGAACCACTCCCCTATGGTTACGACCCCTGTGGTGGCGTACTCCTTCACGGCCTCCACGAGGCCGAAGAGCGTCAGAAATATTATGATGACAAGGAACACGTAGTACGATGCCCTCAAAATCTTGACGACCTTCTCCTCTTGAAGGGCTTTAGAGCCCATACCATTCCGTAGTCTTAAGTGATATATTTAAGTTTCTCTAGCCCGGCCAAGTAAAGGGAGAAGGGGATCAGGTAGTAGTGGGCGAAGACCTCGTTAGGCAGCAAGAAGGTCGAGAGGGAGGAAAAGATCGCCAAGGACAGAACCAGGCCCTTAGGCCGGGTCGATAAGGGGAACAGAAAGAGCAAGGGGATCGCGGT
>JAGGXQ010000027.1 GCA_021162925.1 Nitrososphaerota archaeon | reverse complement strand
GTAGAAGTGCTCGACAAGGGGGTTCAGGGGAAGCTTTCGAGCTTTTCTAGGGTGGAGTTGCCGAGTGCGGATTTCGCAATGCTCATTAGGTTCGAGGGGCTCAGGGTAGATACGGAGAGGGAGATGATGGATTCCAAGCACATGCTCATGGGTGGTAAGGTCGAGGTGCTAGATGGTGGGGAGCATGAGAGAGTATGGACGGGTATAAGAGAGATGCAGAGGATTGCCGAGGGATGCGTCGTTAAGCTGAGCTATCCTCCATCGCTCATCCTAGAGGCGTTCAAAACGGTAAGAGAGTTTGCCGAGGGCAAGGTGGAGAGCTATTCTCATGCCGGTTCGGGCGTGCAATACGTATTCGTCGACGAGGAGGAGTTGGTAAAGTTCGTGCTGAGGCTCAGGAACGAATTTGATGGAAGGGAGTTTTACTGCGTCGTGGAGAGGGCTCCTACCGACGTCAAGAAGGAGATAGACGTCTGGGGGTACGAAAGGAAGGACTTGAAGCTCATGAGGATCGTGAAGAAGGCGTTAGATCCCATGGGCCTGTTCAACCCAGGTAGGTTCGTGGGTGGTATCTGATGGGCGGGGGTGAAAGGGTAAGCATATGTAGCGTGGGGGAGTTTCGTGGGTTAGTTATTTGAAACGAGGTAAAAATTTAAATAATTTGATTCTCGATATAAATGACCCCATATGGAGATGAATAGGCGAGATTTCCTCAAGACCATCGGAATAGCGAGCCTAACCGCCTTGGCGATAAAGGAGGGAAGCGCTTCGAGCCTTCTCATCCCGAAGGCTTACGCCAGCGAAACCAAGGGGGTTGCCACGTTCGTTCCGACCATATGTGGCATGTGTCCAAATTGCTGCAGCGTGGTCGCACGTGTCAGGAACGGAAGGGTCGATAGAATACTCGGAAACCCTTACGGCTATACCTACAACCTCGGTTCGGTCTGTTCTAGGGGAGAGATGGGGGTTTACAGGCTTTACAACCCCGATAGGCTCAAGTATCCAATGGTCAGGGCCGGGGGGAAGAGGGGGGAGTGGAACTTCAAGCGGATCTCTTGGGAAAAAGTGGTCAAGCTCATGGCGAAGCATCTCAGGGAGAAGTTGGAGAGGGGAGAGGGTGCGAAGATAGCCGCGATAGGTGGCTGGCTTGCTTGGGACTTTTACGCCCCATTCACCTTGGCGACCCTCTTCACCTTGGGCTCCACGAACTTCACCATAGTCCCAATGACCGGTTGCCTTCTCCCGAAGACCCTAGGCTGGACGCTCACCATAGGGGCTGGGGCGCACTTCCAATTCATGACCGATTACGATAACGTCAAGTACCTCATAGTTTTGAAGAGGAACATAGGCGGAAGCATAGGGGTCCCTCATGCCTCTAGGTTCGGGAGGAACCTAGGTAAGATGAGGCTCGTCGTCTTGGATCCCAGGCTCAGCGAAACCGCCACGAAGGCGGATGAGTGGATACCCATAAGGCCCGGAACCGACCTCGCATTCCTCCTAGCCATGGCGAACGTCATAGTGTCTGAAGGGCTTTACGACGAAGAGTATCTGGCCAAGTACACCAACGCCCCGATGCTGTTGAAGGATGGAGAGCCCTATTCAGTCTTCCCGGATCCGAGTAGGGGTTCTAGGCTCGAGTATCTGGTCTGGGACCTCTACAAAGGGAAGGCGGTCCCCCATAAAGAGGCATCCATGCCCGCTCTAGAAGGCGAGTTCGAGGCCGAGGACGGGTCCAAGCTGACCACCGCCTTCTCGGCGTTCAAGGAATCCGTCAAGGACTACACGCCCGAATGGGCCGAAGAAATAACGGACGTCCCGGCGGATAAGATAAGGAAGATAGCCAAAGAGTTCGCGACCATCAGGCCTTCGGCGATAGATACGGGTTGGCACGATCCCAAGCACGTAAACTCCCCCCTGATATGGAGGGTTGCCGGCGTTTTGAATGCGTTGGTCGGATCGATCGGGACGAAGGGAGGTATACTCTTCTCAGGCTCCGGCGTCGAGGCCTCTCGCAACGTCTGGTGGAAGGGATTCCTGAAGCCGGAATCCGATGCGCTCAGCCAATGGATGAAGAGCAAGGGGATCATAGTCTACCCGTTCGGTTGGGCCTATCAGGCCTTCTACGACCTCTTGACCGGAAAGTTCGATTACAAGGTCGGAGGGAAGAGCGTTCCGGGCAAGTGGACCCTGATAATACTGGGCGCGAACCCGATGAGGACCCAGATGGAGGCCGAGAAGTGGAAGGAGGCCTTCAGTAGCGATAACGTGGATGTGATAGTCGACATAGACATCCTGCCATCCGATACTACCGCATACGCCGACATAATCCTGCCCGATTGCACCTACCTAGAAAGGGACGAGCACATACACGAGATCGAGTACGTCCCCGTCTCCGGCTTCTACACCAGGTTCAAGGCGGTCGAGCCGCTCTACGACTGCCTGTCTTTCGAGGTTATGGCGGTAGAGCTCATGAAGGCGATCGGAAAGGAATACTACTTGAAGTTCTTCAAGATCCTAGGGAGCCTGCTCAAGACCGATCCAGAGGCTTTGATGAAGGGCTACGAGAGGGAGGGGATCGTCGGGATTCAGAAGGCCCAAGCCCTCTCATACGGCATATCCTACTCCGAACTCAGGAAGAAGGGCTACATCCTGGTGAAGGGCGAGGAGGAGGTGAGAAAGGAGAACCTCGAACTGCTCAAAGAGGGGATGCTCGCAACCCCTTCTGGAAGGATCGAGATATACTCTTTCCTGCTCAAGAAGTTCGGGCAGAATCCCTTGGTGTTCTGGATGCCTCCGAAGGTTTACGGTAAAGCAGATCCGGAGAAGGGCGTCTTCTACCTAGTTTACGGCAAGGTTCCATCGATGACCCACTCATCTACCGCCGACAACCCCCTGCTCTCCAAGAGGTTGACGAGGAAGAACTACTTCAGGATATGGATGAACAGGCGGGTTGCCGAGAAGATGGGGATATCGGATGGCGATCTCGTGTCCATAGAGTCCCTAGGCACCGGCAAGGTTCTGAAGACCGAGGTCCACGTGACCGATAGGATAAGGCCCGATACCGTATACGTCCCGCCGGCGTTCGGGCAGAGATCTGAGCTCCTAGAGTTCAGGCCCAGTAAGGGAATCGCCCTCAACGAACTCGTCCCGCTTCAGTGGGGCCCGATAGTCGGAGGTGCTTTGAGTGAGGAGGTTCTGGTGAAGGTGAGGAGGTGATCGGATGACGAAGTATGGCATGATCATAGACCTCGATAAATGCGTCGGGTGCGGGGCCTGTGTAGCGGCCTGCATATCCGAGAATCTGGGGCCCGAAGTCGCAAAAGCCATGGAGGAGGGGAGGCTCGAGGATCTGAAGCTCAGGACGAGTGTGGAGGAGATCGAGGTCGGGGTCTTCCCCAAGGTCAGAACCTTCTTCTACCACAACATATGTAGGCATTGTAAGAACCCACCTTGCGTTTACGTGTGCCCGACCGGGGCCAGCTACAAGAACGAGAATGGAATAGTCCTGATAAATAAGGATAGGTGCATAAGCTGCAAGTATTGCATAATGGCCTGCCCGTTCGACGCCAGATACATGGACGAGCTTACGATGATCCCGGATAAGTGCACCTTCTGCGAGCATAGGTTGAAGGAAGGGAAGCTACCGGCCTGCGTCGAAGCCTGCCCGACCCACGCTAGGGTATTCGGAGAGCTCAACGAACTATTTGTCAGGGCGAAGAATTCGGGCAAGCACATGTGGCGCGGCGAAGGCTTCGTCGGAGGCGGGACTTCCGTGATATACCTGTCGAG
>JAGGXQ010000074.1 GCA_021162925.1 Nitrososphaerota archaeon | reverse complement strand
TCCCGGCCCTGTCCATGAGGTACTCCCCCGCCTCCCCCCTTATGGTCGCAAGGAATTGGTAGAGGGCGTTGTAGGCGTCTATCGCAACCTTCTTGCCCGATAGGTCCTCGATCCTTATCCTCTTCGGCTTGACGAGCTTCCTTAAATCTACACCCATCATGATGGATAGCGCCCGGCCTTTAAAATGTCTTAACCCGCAACCGAACTTCACAGCCTCTTGTACTTGGGCCTGGAGTAGCTCGGCATCGAAGGCTCACAACGCACTCCGTAGTCCCTGCAGGCCTTCTCGATGGTGCCGAAGACCCCTTGCCAGTACTTCTGGTCCCTAACCCTGTCCATCACCCTCTCGTAGAGCCCCTCCTCTATCCTTTCTAGGGCCGGCCTGAGGAGCATGGGGATCCACTTCTTGACCCTGAGCTTGTCGTAGAGCAGGTGGCTACCGCACTTCGAAGCCAGCTTCACCACCGCCCTAACGTTATCCTCCCCGTCGGCCAAGAACGGTATTATGGGGCCGAAGAAGAGCCAGGTATCCACCTTCCCCGAGTACTCCTCCAGAACCTTAGCCCTCTCCAACGGCCTGGGGGACTTCGGCTCGACCTTCCTCGCCACCCATTCGTCGAGCGTGGTTATGGTAACCCCGAGGTCGAAGCCCGGACCCTTTATCAGATCGGCATCCCTGAGCACCAAGGGGGACCTGGTCTGGATCGATACGTGGAACCCGGAGCCCCTCAGGACCTCTATCCCCTTTCTCGTCAACTCGTGAACCTTCTCGACGGGCTGGTAGGGATCGGACGCGGTCGAAACGCCCACGACGCCCCTCTTCTTCCTCAAGACCTCTCGCCTCAGCACCTCGATTACGTTCTCCTTGACGAAGACGAAGTTCCCCCAATCGAGAGCCAGCTCCCTGCTTAGGATCGAAACCGAGTAGCAGTACCTGCACCCATGGTAGCAGCCCAGGTAGGGGTTGTAGGAGTAATCGAGGTCGTACAGACCGCTCCTGCTCAAGGCGGACTTGCACCTTATCCTTGATACCTTCATGGGGGCACCTAGAGGAAGCCGGTGAGCTTCGCCTCCCTCTTGAGGAGGGCGCTCCTCTCCAACCACCTTTCCCTCGGAACCTTGAGCTTCGAGAAGGCGTAGTTTAAGGCCTCTTCGTAGGAAGAGAAGCTGGACGGCTTACCCCTGAACATCTCCCTGAGGTGCTCCCTCACGAACCAGACCCCTATCGGAACCGTGAAGCCTGGGTATATCTCCCTCAGCAGGACGCACCTGGCCTGCCTCTTCATCCTGAGGAGGGCCTCCGCAACCGCAAGCCTGGCGGCGAAGTAGCAGCCACCTATATCAGGGTAGGTCCTCCTCCCCCTCCAATACTCGTAATCCCCCATGACCTCGGGCTCGCCCCTATCCCTCAGGTTCCAGGTGGTCTTCGGGAACCAGGCCTCCATCCACTCGAAGCTCCAAGCTCCGGGCATAAGGATGGCCACGAATGTGTTCATCTGTCTGCGCATGAAGTAGACCAGGAAGCGATCCAGCTCCGGGAACTCCTTCAGCCTATCGACGAGCCTCCTCGATATCGTATCGTCGACCGCGGTTATGCTCCACCTGGTCGGGACGAGCCTCCTCTTCCTCGCCTCCCCTAGGCATCCGGCGCTCAGGGCCTTCTGGATGCTCGAAACTTCAACCCCCCTCCTGTAGAGCTCGAATATCGCATCCGAGGCTCTCCAATCCGTGTCGTAGTAAGCCTTCTCGAGTTGCCTAGAGAGCTTCGTGTTCCCGATCCTTATCTTCTCGAGCCTCCCTGAAGGGCCGAAAGGTGGCTCGTGCTCCGAAAGGGAGAAGCCCCTGGGCCTCTTTTGGAGCACCATTTCGCTATCCACGGGCTCGATCGCCATCGCGAGCTCCTGCAGCTTCTCGACTATCCCCCTGCCGCTCGATGCGTCCTCGACCCTCACCCTCTCGACCCCCCTGACCAAAGAGTACCTGAACTCCAGCACGTCCTCTATCCCCAAGCCAACCCAGAGCTCGGGCGTGTCGTACAGCTTGGTTTCGCCGGAGACCGGGGGGACGAGGGGGCCGACGAATACCTTGGGGTAGCCCAACCTCCCTACGAAGAGCCCCGGAGGGCTCGAACCCTCGATCCCCCTGCCGAGCGAGCGGATGGGCGCCAGCCTGACCTTCACCAAGGCGGGGCAGTAGGCGAGGCCGCAGAGCCTCTTGCTACCCCTGCAGGCAAGGCAGAGGGATGGGGGGATGTCCATCGGGTCTATTTTGTAGGCTTCTGATATAAGCTTGATGGGAAGCGTTTTTAACCGCCGGACCCAAGCTTCGGCATGCTCGCATTCGTCCTGATAACCTGCGACGCGGGGAAGGATAAGGACGTCATGGAATTCCTGTCCAAGATCGACGAGGTGAGGGAGGCATACGAGGTCTACGGTAGCTACGACATAATAGTGAAGCTGGAGGCGGAGGGGGAGGCCGATCTAAAGAGGGTCGTGAACGAGGTGATAAGGAGGATAGACGGTGTGAAGTCGACCCTTACGATGATAGCCTACCCGGCTTCGTAGGGCATTATGAGGCGCTTCCCCTTTCCTGCCCACCTGACCGTTATCAGGCCCTCTATCTCCATGCTCAGAAGCACCTTGTTGAACTCCGACACCCCTAGATCGTACCCCTTCCTCCTCAGATAGGCGAGCAGTTCGTCGTCGTAAACCCCGCGCTTCTCGGATTCCCTCATGGTCTCCTTGAGCTTCTCGTATATCTCCATCTTCAAGGGCTTCACGCGTACATCCCCTCCTTGCCAGCGGATATGAGCTTCCTCTTCAGGACCTCGTGTATGGACTCGTACCACTTGAGCAGCTCCGGTGAGAGCGAGGGCCTTAC
>JAGGXQ010000015.1 GCA_021162925.1 Nitrososphaerota archaeon | reverse complement strand
GTCCCAGGTGGGCCGTAGAGCATGATGCCCTTCGGCATGTCGTAGCCGAGCTTCTTGTAGAGCTCCGGGTATTTGAGCGGCCACTCGACCGCCTCTCTCAGCTCCCTCTTCACCCCCTCCAGCCCCCCTATGTCGCTCCATTTGACGTCAGGGGTCTCGATGTAGACTTCCCTCATGGCGGATGGCATCACCTCCCTCAGGGCCTTCTCGAAGTCGCTCATGGTCACCGTGAGCTTGTTCAGGACTTCTGGGGGTATCTTCTCCTCCTCCAGGTTCAGCTCAGGCAGGTGCCTCCTTAGGCACTTCATAGCGGCCTCCTTGCAGAGGTACTCGAGGTCGGCCCCTACGAACCCGTGGGTAACGGACGCTATCTTTTCGAGGTCCACGTCCTCGGCGAGGGGCATGTTCCTGGTGTGTATCTGGAGTATCTCGAGCCTTGCCTTCTTGTCGGGGACCTTTATCTCTATCTCCCTGTCGAACCTACCCGGCCTCCTCAACGCGGGGTCTAGGGCATTAGGCCTGTTAGTCGCTCCAATCACCACTACCTTTCCTCTGGCCTCTAGCCCGTCCATAAGGGATAGAAGCTGGCTTACTACCCTCCTCTCGACCTCTCCCGTGACCTCCTCTCTCTTTGGAGCTATCGAGTCTATCTCGTCTATGAATATGATGCTCGGGGCCTTGTCCCTCGCCTCCTTGAATATCTCCCTCAGCTTCGCCTCGCTCTCGCCGTAGAACTTGCTCATTATCTCCGGCCCGCTTATCGAGAGGAAGTTCGCATTGGTCTCATTCGCAACCGCCTTCGCCAACAGGGTCTTACCCGTCCCAGGTGGGCCGTAGAGCAATACGCCCTTGGGCGCCTCTATCCCAAGCTTCTCGAATATCTCGGGGTGCCTCAGGGGGAGCTCTATCATCTCCCTCACCTTCTGGATCGCATCCTTCAGGCCCCCTATGTCCTCGTAGGTTACCTGAGGTACCCCTCTTAGCCCCCTACCCTTCTCGGATATTATGAACTTGGTCCTCTGAGTTATTATAACGGCATCGGCGATCGGGCTTATCCCGACCACCTGAAAGGCGAGCCTCCCCCCGAAGTAGGGTATCATTATGTTGTCCCCCTTCGTAACGGGGATGCTCTCAAGGGCGTCGGCGAGGTAACGCTCGTCTATCGGGGGTATGGCGTCGAGAGGTGCTACCACCACCCTCTCGGCTGGCATGACCCTAATCTTCCTTATGGTTACGGTGTCCCCTATCGAAACCCCCGCGTTGTTCCTTATCAGCCCGTCTATCCTTATTATCCCCTTCCCTTCGTCCGAAGGGTAGAGCGGTAGGCACTTCGCGGCCGTCCTCCTCTTCCCCTTTATCTCTATGACGTCACCGGTCGATATGTTCAGGGCGTCCATGACCTCGTAATCGACCCTCGCCACCCCCCTCCCTACGTCCCTCGTGTAGGCTTCCAACACCCTTATCGTTATCTTCTTCTCTTTCGCATCTTTAACCATACATCACCATATTGGATGGTACCCTTTATTAGCTTTTAACCTAAGATTTTACGGATGCCTAGGTTCAGATGCCCTAGGTGCAGGGGGAACCTGAACGTTGATCGCATCTACGATGGCAGGTATCTGTTTTCATGCCCGAAGTGCGGGTTCATGGCCCCGGCC
Organism: Nitrososphaerota archaeon; assembly: GCA_021162925.1. Taxonomy (GTDB): domain Archaea; phylum Thermoproteota; class Nitrososphaeria; order Nitrososphaerales; family JAGGXQ01; genus JAGGXQ01. The sequence goes on along the minus strand of JAGGXQ010000015.1, from coordinate 2,650 downwards.
CGATCGGATAGGCCCGAAGACGCTTACCTGGAGCTGCTGGAAAGGTATGAGGAGGGAGGGCTCGAGTCGTTCGATTTCGAAGGGCTCGTGAGGTCGAAGGAGGAGGTCGACGAGATGATCGGCAAGTTCGGCCTAAAGAGGTCCGACCTCCCCGAATCGCTCAGGCGCATCCTCTACTCCGACAAGGACTACCTGGTTACCTACAAGCTCATGGAGATGGAGGAGCCGGAGCTGGGGCCCAGGGTCGAGGAGCTGGGCCTATCCGAGCCCCTGACCTACGCCCTGAAGGGGAGGGGGATAGAGCGGCTTTACGAGTTTCAGGCCGAGGCGATAAGGCTCATCCTGGAGGGGAAGGACGTGGTCATAGCCGCCCCGACCGGCTCGGGGAAGACCGAGGCTTTCACCATCCCGATCCTTGAGAGGCTCGTGAGGGGGATGGAGCTCGTCGGTTTCAGGACCAGAAGGGGGAAGGTGAGGTCCCTCTTCGTCTACCCGACCAAGGCCCTGGCGAGGGATCAGCTCCTCAAGCTGAGGGCGCTGGCCTACCCTCTGGGCGTCAGGATCGACGTGTTCGACGGGGATACCCCGAAGGCGAAGAGGGAGCGGATGCTGGAGGACCCACCGGACATCCTGCTCACCAACTTCGACATCATACACTACCACCTTATGAGGAGGAGCCCCTACTCGACCTTGTTCAAGGGGATAGAGTACCTGGTCGTCGACGAGGCCCACGTCTATACCGGGACGTTCGGATCGAACGTCCACTTCATCCTGAAGAGGCTATCACGCTTCTCGGACTTTCAGGTGGTCGCTTCGTCCGCCACGATAAAGAACCCGAAGGAGTTCTGCTCATCCCTATTCGGAAGGGAGGTCGAGGTCGTCGAAGGGGGGAGGGGCAGGCACGGAACGACCCACTTCGCCATGCTCTTCCCAACCCTGAGGGGGCACAGGAGCTTGGTCCTGGAGGCGCTCAAGTACCTGATCGGGGAGGGCAGGAAGGTCCTCATCTTCTCAAACTCCCACCTGGGTGCGGAGCTCACGGCCTTCTACGCCAGGAGGCTCGGGCTCAGGGTCGAGGTCCACAGGGCCGGAATCCTGCCCAAGAAGAGGGAGGAGCTTGAGGCGAAGTTCAGGTCCGGGGAGATAAAGGCCCTTTCATCGACCCCGACCCTGGAGCTCGGGATAGACATAGGAGGGGTCGATGCCGTCATATCCGATCTCGTGAACGTTTCTAGGCTCATCCAGAGGACCGGGAGGGTTGGGAGGAGGGGAGAGGAGAGCGTAGCCTTGGTTGCCTTGAGGAACGACGACCCGATAAGCCAGTACTACAAGGACAACCCCGACGATTACTTCAGGGACTTCGAGGTCGGCTACATCGACCCCAGAAACCCCGTCATCCTAGAGCACCAGCTAGTTGCGATGGCCCTAGACTCCCCCTTAAAGCTTGATGAGGTCAAGGAGTATGAGGAAGCCGTCGAGAGGCTCGAATCCGAAGGGTACCTGAAGGAGAGGGCCGGGAGGCTCTACCCGGACTACAGGGCTTGTAGGTCGAAGCTGAGGGGGTACGACATAAGGGGCTGTGGCGAGCAGGTCTCCATCTACCTAGAGGGGAGGAAGCTCGGGTTCCGCACGCTCCCCCAGGCACTTGAAGAGCTCCATCCGGATGCGATATACTTCTTGGGCGGTAGGAGGTACAGGTCGGTGAGCTGGGAGTATTCGAAGGGGTTCGGAAGGGTAGAGGTGGAGAGGGTTCCAGACTCCTACCCTTACTACACGAGGGCCTTGAGGGAGGAGAGGCCGACCGTTAGGTCGATCATCGAGAGGAAGAAGGCGTTCGGCATCGACGTGGCTTACTGCGAGCTCGACATAGAGAAGAGCGTGATAGGTTACGTGAACTACAGGATAGGCGAGGAGAAGCCGGTCGAGGAGCATTACTTGGACAGCCCGGTCTCCTACGAATTTTCGACGAAGGGCCTCGTGCTTATGGTCCCTCACCCCGAAGGGCTCTCGGAGGAAGAGGAGATGGGCAGCTTTCACGCAACCGAGCACGTCCTTATAGAGGGGACGAACTTGGTGACCGGAGGGGTCTCGAAGGATATGGGCGGGATAACCATGGGGAACACGGGCCTCATAATCATCTACGACGGCTCCGTAGGGGGGAACGGTGCGAGCAGGGCCCTCTACGACAGGCTGGAGGCGGCGATCGAAAGGGCCAGGAAGATGCTCAAGGGTTGCCCTTGCAGCTCCGAGAGCGGTTGCCCTAGGTGCACCTACTCCTACAGGTGTGGGAACAACAACCGCTACCTGAACAAGCTGGGGGCGATAAGGGTCCTCGACCTGATCGTTAAGGGCGTGGAGACGAGCCTAGAAGGGTTCGAGGGGCTACTAGGCGTAGGGAGGCCTATCGCCTGATCGATCTGTAGAGCTTGAGGAGGAGCGGTATCGCCCCCAGGTTTATCAGGCTGGCTACGAAAAACGGGCTCGAATATCCGACCTCGCTCCACAGGTAAGCCCCGACCGAAGGCGCTACCAGCATCCCCATACCGGTTGCGGCGTCGACCGTTCCGAGTAGGGACGCCATCTCCGATTCGTTCGAGAGATCGGCTACCAGCACCCTCCTAGAAGGGAAGTCCATCGAGGATACCATCCC
>JAGGXQ010000017.1 GCA_021162925.1 Nitrososphaerota archaeon | reverse complement strand
TGGGCAAGAGCGTGGTCGTGGAGATGAGCGATGGCAACGTGTATCAAGGGAAGCTATTGGGGATGAACGAGAGGTTCGACATGATCCTAGGCTCCCCATCGGGCATGGAGGGTAAGGTGTTCAAGATAGTTTTGAACGGCGATTTCATCAAGGATGTGAAGCTCGTCGAAAAGCCCTTCGACCTCAGGGCGCTCGCCGATAGGCTGAACCACGTCTTCCCCGGCCTGGTCAAGCTGAGGGAGGACATCGGGGCGATAATAGTCATGGACAAGATAAAGGTGACCGAGAAGGGGGTCGAAGGGGTAGGGCTCGCGGCCGAAAGGGTTAGGAGCGTCTTCGAGGAGTTCCTGAGAGAGACAAAGGGCGATGTTCGAGGTTAGGGAGACCGATCTGGCCGGCAGGATAGGGAGGCTCAGGACCAAGGGCGGCACCCTAGAGACTCCAGCCCTCCTCCCCGTCATCCACCCATACAGGCAGGAGGTCGAGGCAGGGCTAGTGAAGGAGCTGGGGTTCGAGGCCGTCATGACCAACGCCTACCTGGCCTACAAGCACTACGGTCCGGAGCTGCTGGAAAAAGGGATACACAAGGCCATAGGGTTCGATGGGGTCGTGATGACGGATAGCGGAGGGTATCAGGTGCTCGAGTACGGGGACATAGACATCACCCCCGAGGAGGTCGTGAGGATCGAGGAGGGTATGGGTAGCGACCTCGCGGTCCTACTGGACAGGCCTACGGGCCTGACGAGGGATAGGGCCGAGGCCGAATGGACCGTCTCCGAGACCATAGGCTTGGCGAAGAGGAGCCTCAAGGTGATAAGGAGGAGGGACATCGTCTGGGTGGCCCCGGTCCAGGGAGGGGTGTTCGAGGACCTGGTGAAGCTTTCGGCCAGGGAGGCCTTGGACCTAGGGTTCGAGATGCTCGCGCTGGGTAGCCCCACGGAGGTGATGGAGAGCTACAGGTTCGATATGCTCGTCAGGATGGTGATGGCGGCGAAGTCCGTATCCCCGTTCGAGCCCTTCCACCTGTTCGGGGCCGGCCATCCGCTCACGATACCCCTGGCGGTCGCGATGGGCTGCGACACCTTCGACTCGGCATCCTACATACTTTACGCCAAAGATGGCAGGTACATGACCGATTGGGGGACCGTGAGGCTAGAGGAGCTGAATTACCTGCCGTGCTCGTGCCCGGTATGCTCGAAGGGCTTAGAGGAGCTCATGGACATGGACGAGGAGGAGAGGGTTAGGAACCTGGCGATCCACAACCTATACGTGCTGAAGAAGGAGGTGGAGGCGACGAAGGAGGCTTTATCGGAGGGTAGGCTCTGGGAGTACCTCATGCTCAAGGCCAGGGCGCATCCCAGGCTCTACCGGGCCGTTAAGCTCCTCTCGGACTACGTGGATCTGCTCGAGGACGGAACCCCGTCGTTCAAGCCAAGGGCCCTCTTCTTCTTCGACGAGCTCGACTACGGGAGGCCAGAGGTGGTAAGGCACAGGAGGAGGCTCGATTGGATGAGGAAGAGGGAGAAGCTCGTCCTGGCCTTGGGAACGGGCGAAAGGCCCTTTTACGGATCCAAGGTCCACAGAGAGATCTTGAAGGCCCTGGGGGATAGGGCTGGGGAGTTCCAGATATCCTTCATCCTCCCCCCGTTCGGGGTGGTCCCGGTCGAGGTATCCGACGTATACCCCCTTTCACAGAACGAGGCACCCGAAGGCTACCTAGAAGAGACCGCCAAGCTCCTGATCTCGTCGATCAGGGAGTACGTCGAATCCGGTGGCTTCTCGAAGGTCTTGGTCCTCGATACGGGTTCTGGAGGTGAATTCCTCTCGGCGATTTCTTCCGCCCTCAAGGCGGAGCTCGTCGATCTGAAGGGCCTGGCTCAGGCGTAGAAACTCTCGTCGTATGCCCTCTTCTCCTTCTCCTCCCTCTTCTTCAGCTCCTCCTCTATGAATTCGGCCCCCTTGAGCAGGGGCTCGACGTCCACCTTGAAACCGTACTGCCTGGAGAGTATCCTCGCCGACACCGCGGCCGCCTTCGGGTCGACCCTATCGGGGTGGGCGTACGCCAGTATCGCGTAGGCCGGGAACCCGCTGACCTCGAAGTAATTCAGCATGATCGCAACCGGCCCCGCTATCAGATGATCGTCCTCCAGGAACTTCAGCTTCTTCAGCTCCCCGTAAGGCTCGAAGGCCGAGGTGTAAGCTATCCTCCCTTCGGAATCGTCGAACTTCAGGTTTATGTTGAGTCCGCCGACCAGGGCGGCCTCCTTAAACCCAGAGCTCTCCACCCACTCGGCAACCCTCCTGTAGAACTCTACGTCCCTCCCCCCGTAGGGCGTGGACTCGACCCTGAAGAACACGAGCTTGCCCTTCTCGTAGAGCTCGAATGGCGTCACTATCCTCCCGCTCGAAACGTTGGTGATCGGGGGGACTACATCACCATCCACGAACGAGACCCTCTTCGCCTTCAAGCTTTCTATCAGGTACCTCACGCACCAATAACCGGTCCCCCCTATCCCTTGAAATCCGGTCACGAACACCTTCCCCCTGCCATCGACCTCCGGCTTGAACTTGAAGGGGCTCATAGGCAAGCATTTAAAAGACGGGTTTGAAAACCTTTTGGTAAGGTGTTGGAATTAAGGGTATTAGGCGGCGCCAGGGAGGTGGGGAGATCCGCCTTCCTGTTAAAGACGAGGAGGACATCCATCCTTATGGACTATGGTGCCCTGACCAGGCAGGAGCCCGCATTCCCCATGCACGTCTCCCCTAGGGATGTGGATGCCATCTTCCTGACCCATGCGCACTTGGATCACTCTGGTGGCATCCCGATCTTTTACATAAGTAAGGGGCCCGAGCTCTACGCCACCCCCCTGACCCTAGATACGACGGAGCTCCTGATAAAGGACTTCATCCACCTCTCCGGATTTTACCTCCCGTTCGACTACATAGACCTGGAGAGCATGATGAGGAGGGCCACCAGGATCGAGAACGGGGATGAGGTAGAGGTCGGCGACGTAACGGTCAAGTTCATAGATGCGGGGCACATACCCGGCTCCTCCATGTTTCTTGTCGAGGCTAATGGCAAGAGGATACTTTACACGGGGGACGTTAACTCCACCGATACGGCGCTCCTGAAGGGGGCGAGGCCGAAGATAGGCGAGCTCGACCTGCTCATAACCGAAAGCACCTACGCCCTCGAAGATCACCCCGACAGGAAGAAGACCGAG
>JAGGXQ010000112.1 GCA_021162925.1 Nitrososphaerota archaeon | reverse complement strand
GGTGCCGTTCCGACCGGATTCCTCAACGGGCTCGAACCCCTGGGCAGGGTCGCCATCTTGAGCCTGTGGGGCGTGAGCTCGGCCTTGAGGGCCCCCTCCCTCTCCATCTCCCGATACCTCTCTGCGATCATCTTCAGGGCCTCTTCGTTCAACTCGAGTTCCAGGCCCAAGGCGTTCGCAACCCCTTCGAGCGTCAGGTCGTCGAACGTCGGGCCCAACCCTCCCGAGGTTATTATCCAATCGCTGCCCCTGTTCAAGGCCTCCCTGACTGCCGAGGATATCTCCTCTAGCTCGTCCCTGACGACCGTTATCCTCCTGACGAAACCGCCCAAGGACGTTATCCTGGAGGAGAGCCAGTGGGCGTTCGTGTTCAGGGTCCTCCCGTTGAGCAACTCGTTCCCTATGCTTATTATCTCGAAGACCGTCAGCTCCACGTAGGCCTAGGGGGCATCCACCTTTTTTAGGGGTTTCGCAAGGGTCTATGGTATGTACGCCCTGTTCGTCGTCGGGACCGCGGGCTCCGGCAAGTCGGCCCTCACATCTAGCCTTATAGGGTGGCTGAACGAAAGGGGGAACTACGCGGTCGGGGTGAACCTGGATCCGGGGGCCCTGACCCTCCCCTACGAGCCCGACGTCGACGTCAGGAACTACATAGACATCATGAGCCTGATGAAGGAGATGGGGCTCGGGCCGAACGGGGCCCTGATCCTGGCGTCGGATCTGCTCGCATCCAGGCTGAAGGAGGTCCAAGAGGAGCTCGAATCCCTGAACCCCGACTACGCCATCTTCGACACCCCAGGACAGCTCGAGCTCTTCAGCTTCAGGGAGAGCGGCCCCTACATAGCTAGGAGGCTGGTGGCCGACGAGAAGGCCGTAGTCTTCCTCTTCGACGGGCCGGTCGTATCTTCCCCCAGGAACTTTGTATCCATAGCCCTGCTTTCGGCATCCGTCCAGCTCAGGCTGGGCCTGCCCCAGGTTGCGGTGCTCTCCAAGTCCGATCTGGTCGAAGACGTCGAAAGGATCCTGGAGCTCGCCTCGGATCCGTTCATGCTAGAGGAGGAGCTGAGGAAGGAGGGGAGGTTCGAGCTGAGCGTCGAGATGCTGAGGGGGATGGAGAGGGTGGGACTGGGCTTCGGGCTCCTCCCGGTCTCCTCCAAGACCCTCGAAGGGTTCGTCGAGCTCTCCGCAACCCTGACCAGGATATTCAGGGGAGGGGAGGAGATCGGTGAGTAGTTTTCTTAATAACGTTTTTTAACATAAGAGGGAACTCGACGTAAGAATGGTTGTGATAGAGTTCGATCGGGTCTCGAAGAGGTTCGGCGAGGTATCGGCGCTCGATAAGGTCAGCTTCAGGGTCGGGAAGGGCGAGATCTTCGGGCTTCTGGGACCGAACGGATCGGGCAAGAGCACCGCCATGAGGCTCTGCGTGGGGATCCTGAGGCCCGACGAGGGGAGCGTTAGGGTCCTAGGCCACGATACGAAATCGGAAGCGAGGCTGGTTAAGAGGCTGGTCGGATACTCGCCCGAGGAGCCGAGGCTCTACGACTTCCTGAGCGGCTACGAGTACCTGAACTTCGTCTCCGGGATCTACGGCCTGAAGCCCGAGGAGAGGAGGGAGAAGATCGATAGGTTCGTCGAGGCGTTCGGGCTCGAGGGGAAGATCGACGAGGAGATAAAGGGGTATTCGAGGGGGATGAGGCAGAAGGTATCCCTGATAGCTGCCATGCTACACGATCCGGAGGTCTTGGTGCTCGACGAGCCGGTAGCTGGGCTCGACCCTAGGTCCGCAAGGATCGTGAAGGAGCTGCTCAAGGGGTTCAAGAGGATGGGCAGATCGATCCTCATATCGACCCACATCCTAGGGGTGGCGGAGGCGATCTGTGACAGGGTCGCCCTGATGAGGAGGGGGAGGCTGCTCGTAAGCGGCAGGATGGACGAGTTGCTCAAGATGGGAGGGCTAGAGGACGTGTTCTTGGAGCTCGAATGTAAGGAGGATCTGAGGGAGGTCGTGGAGGCCCTTCTGAAATGAACCTGAGGAGGGTCCTGAGCCTATCGGCCATAGAGCTCCTTTACTCGGCTGGGGGATCGAACTGGCTTTTGCTACTGCTGGTATGGGTCTCGGCGTCGACCTTCCTCCTCGGCTACCTGATCGGCTCCTACTACCTGGCTTCGGCCCTGGCTTTGGGCAGGCTATACTTATGGGGCTTCCTCTTGGCTCTAGCGACCTCCACGACCTACGAACTCCAGAGGATTTCGAAGCACAGGTACGACGATCCCGTGAGCTGGCTGCCCTTGAAGGACGAGGAGCTTGTGACGTCCTCCCTGATACACCACTTGGTCACTTCGAGCCCCATAATCCTCGGCCTCTTTTCTGGGGTTCTCTTCGGGCTATCTAGGAGGGGGATCGATCCCGGCCTCTCCCCCATCTTCATCTCGATCATGCTGGTATACATATACCTGGCCGCATCCCTAAGCTTCTCCTTCAGGCCCCTGATCGGCAGGCTGGCCGGGCTGGTGAGGAGGGGCAGGCCTTTCTTGAGGTTCCTTCTGAACCTGGGCCTGCTGGTCTCCTACCTGATCATCCTGACCGCGGGGCTGGGCCTGCTCCCAAGCCTAGGGGAGCTGTGGTACATCCCGATATCCTGGCCCTACTACTCCCTCGACCTCTTCCTGAGCGGGAGGCATGAGGCATTCCTCCTGATGCTCTCGATGACCGCTTCCCTCTGCGTCTTCACCTACCTCCTCTCGATCGAGGCTTACGGGCGTTCGAAGTTCGAGCTACCTCCTCCTAGGATGCCAGCGGGGTTCTGGGGCAAGGGGCCGGTTGTGGCCATAGTTGAGAAGGATCTGAAGGCCTTCGTGAGGAAGCCGGAACTGCTCGGATACTTTTCGGTCCCTGCACTCCTCCTGTTCCTGATCTTCGCCCAGCCCGGGTCGGCGAACCTGGCCTTTACGACCACTTTAGGGTTAGGGATATTCGTCGAGATGGTGGGGGTCTCGATGCTCGGGCTCGAGGGGGCTGGGGTCTGGAGGCTGGTCTCTTCGCCTTTGAGTGCAAGGCAACTGCTCGCCTCGAAGCTAACGGTCCCCATGCTCATGGGCTCGTGGGCGATGCTCCCGCTCGTATCCGCCTTACACATCAAGGGGGTGATGCCCGATCTCCGAACCCTGGTGGTGATGGCGTCCGTAATCCCGTCGGTCTCGGCGGGCTCGGTTTACCTGGGGTTCAAGGCGGCGAGCTACTCCGAAACCCCTTATCCTAAGGTCGTGAAGCCGATACCTTCCCTAATCGCCATGGTTTTAGGCATCCTGATATCCCTGCTCGTAGGGTCCCCTTTGATCCTGGGCCTCGACCCCTTCTTGGCCCCGATGGCATCCGCTTTGTTCTCCCTGGCGTTCCTATTCGCGGGGATGAAAGAGGCCGAGAGGCTTCTAGGGGGCTACAGGTCCTTGGGGAGGTAGCCGTTGTCCTTGAGCCAGTCGACCTGGGCTATCTTGTACCTCCAGAGTATATCCGCCCTCTGGTCCGGCTTGAAGTCCCAAGGGGCTATGAGGACCACGTCCCCCTCCCTCACCCATATCCTCCTCTTCAGCTTCCCCCTTATCCTGCAGAGCCTTGTCTTGCCATCCGTGCACTTCACCAAAACGTGGTCGCTGCCCAGGAGCTTTATCACCCTGCCCAAGAGCTCACCCTCGGCAGGGAGTACGAGCTCCCTCAGCTCCTCCTCGCTCAGAACCTTTCTCTTCCCCATCCCAGGGCTAGGATGTATTCATGGTATTTAAAGGTATGATAAAAACGTTTTATACGTGAAGCGGGGAGAGTATGGTGATGTCGCTTAGCATGAGCTACGAGGAGCTTCTGAGGAGGCTCAGGGAGGGCCTTAAGAAGGTGAAGAGGGTCCCGAAGACCCAGAGGATCGAGCTACCAAGGCCGGACGTCATATGGGTCGGGAACAGGACCATCCTGAGGAACTTCATAGACTACCCCAAGCTCCTCAGAAGGGACCCGGACAAGATGCTCATGTACATGGCGAAGAAGCTGGCGACCCTTGCGACTAGGGATGGGGAGAGGGCGGTCTTCGTCGGAAGGAAGGACATCCAATCGATAGAGGCGGTCATAAACAAGTACATCAGGGACGCCGTCGTATGCCCCGCATGCGGTAGCTGGGATACGAAGCTAGAGAGGGTGAAGAGGATGACCTTCATAGTCTGCGAGGCCTGCGGAGCCAGATCTCCCGCAAGGGTGGGTTGATGGCCGAATACGTGGTCAGGCTGATGAACTGGAACGGCCTCAGGTTGCTCAACGTGTGCGAAAAGGAGCTGCTGGGCAGCGTCGTGAAGGGGGATGGGCTCGAGATGAGGATATCCGAGGATTACTTCGGCGGGGAGGTCGTGGAGAGGGAGGAGGTTATCAAGCTCGTCAAAGAGTGCGAGATCGTGAACCTGGTCGGGAACGAGATAGTCGAGGCCGTGGTCGAGGAGGGGCTCGCGAACGGGGATGCCGTGAGGATCATAGGCGGGGTATCCTTCCTGATGATATTCAAGTTCTCAAGTCGATGAGCTCCACCAGCCCTTCCTTCTTCATGACCAGGGCGTTGTCCAAGGGGATCAGCGCCATATCCCCCTTCCTGAAGGGTCCGTACTTCTTCAGATCGGGCCCTATAACCGCTGGCGCGTCCCCCAAGAACCTGACCATGACGAGCTTCGATATCAGCTCCCTGAACACGTTCTCGAAGAAGGATCGGTTCCCCCTCTCTATCGCCTCCTCCACCATCCTCACCCTAGAGGCGTGGGCGTAGAACGGCTCCATGACGAACCTCTCCTCGTAGCTCAGCCTGTCCAGGGCTTCCTGCCCCTCCTTCATCGCCTTCGCGACCCTGACCTCCAAGAGCATGGAGGCGAGCTCGAGTATGAGCGAGCGGAGCCTTTCGGATACCAAGCTAGGGAGGCTCTTCCTGTCGTAACCTTCGACCTTTACGGCCCTTACGGCGCCAGCCGCCTCCTTGTATATGCCCTTGGGCAGCTCACCAAGCTCCTCCGACTCCAGCTCCTTCACCAGGAGGGAGTAGAGCCTGTCGAGGAGGCCGTTCACGTTCAAAGCGGCCTCGCCACCCCCTTCGCAACCAGATAGACCGCTAAGCCCTTCGGCAACTCGACCTCCTCCCTCTCGAAGGGGCCGAACGCCTCGCCCCTGAAGTCGAGCCTCGGAGACCTCTCGACGAACAGCCTGACCGGCTCCGAGCCGAAGGGCATCGCATCCCTGAAGGGATCGAATTCGAGGCCTCGAACCCCGACCTTCGCCATCCCGCTCTTCCTATGCAAGGTCCCTGGCAACCTGAATATCCTGTGCACGTCGATGGTTACGGAGGGGTCTATACGGGCCCCGGCCTCCAGGGCCACCCGCTCCAGCCAGCTCCTAAATCCCTCATAGCCCATCTTCCTGTACATCCTCTTGAGCTCGGCCAAGCTGGACGAGTCCAGCACCCTATCCCTCCACCTAGATGCGAGGGGCATGCCCCTTCCAAATCCGAGCACCTCCGGCATCAGGCCCCTCCCCATCAGGTAGTCGCATATCTCGGCCCTCTCGGCGGGGCCCAGCCCCTTGAACCTCTCGTCCTTTACGTGTATGTGAAAGCCGACGTTTCCGGAGAAGTACACCTTCACGTCCCCCTCTTTTACCCCGAAGTCCTCCTTAAGGATTTCTAGGAGCTTCGATACCTCGCCCAGGCCCTTCTTGATGCACTCGTCGCAGACGAAGTTCACCGGCCTCAGCCTGCCCGATCCGCACGTGGGGCACTCGTCCAGCTTCGCCCCCTTATGGATGGCCGAACACGATTCGCATATCCAATACCTGTACTCGTTCCAGCATTTACATTCCAGCTCATCGGCATCTATGTCGAAGATCAGATCGGCCTCCTTCCACCCCTTCTCCTCCATCGGCAGGGTCGGATCGGTGTACCTCGCGGGGGAGCAGTAGACCCCGGCGGGAACCTCCCTGAGCAGGAAGGCCCTCAAGTCCCCGCCGTCCCTGAACGATAGGTGCCTTATCATGACCCCTTCGAAGTTCTGGTAGCCGAACTCCCTCTCCTCGATGTGCTCCGGAACCTCGACCCTATCCGACATCTTGAAGTAATACTCCCTGAAGGCGGCCTTCAGGAAATCAACCTCTTTCAACTTTCCTCCCCCTGAACTGGAGCGGGTTCTTTATCCCGTCGCACTCCTCGGTCTTGAAGCAGAACCCCTTGCTCTGCAGGATCCTGCACGACGGAGGCAGGTACTTCTTCCCACCTCCCCTTATCCCGGCTATGTGCTCGACCTGATACCTCGTTATCCTTTCGTTGAAGTCCGGGGAGGTCGAGAAGAGGGAGATTATATCCTCTATGCCGACCCCTTTGTTGTAGAGGTAGGAGACTAGGAGGAACCTGCCTATATGGGGGACGTTCTCCCCCTTCGAGAGCATCTCTAGGGCATGAGAGACGCATGGTGGATAGGCCCCTCCCTTGGCCTTCGGCCTCCTAACCGGCTTTGGGGATATCGACTTCAGCTCCTCGACTATCCCCTTCAGCAACTCGGGGACCTTAGGAGCCGGAGCCTTCCTAAGCCTCTCGTAGATCAGATCCCTTACGGCCTCCCTCACCAGCCTTACGAGATCCCTCCTCGGTATCCTCACCGATCCCTTCGAGAGCTCCCTGTTCACCAGCTTCCACCGTTCGCTGTGAAGCCTGGTTGCGAGCCTCAGGTAGCGGTCGAAGTCGAGCTCGAAGGTCCCGTCCTCAAGAGCTACGGCATCTATGCCCAAGGCCTTGACGACGTAGGAGAAGACCCCGTCGCTCTTCTCCCCCTGCAGGAGCTCCTCGATCCTCCTAGCTTCAGAGAGGGAGTACTTCTGCATCAGGAACTCGGAGCCCGAAGCCCTTACGAGCAGGAACGCGACCAGGAAGGACATGATCTCCAGGTCCGGGCAACCCCTCCTGTAGCTCACCTTCGCCCTCTCGACCGCCTCGAAGATCCTCTCCCTAGCCCTTTCTAGGACCGGGCGGTAGTCGTCTAGAGAAAGCTCTTCTAGGGATATCTTCCTCTCCCTGAAGTAAGCTTCGACCTCCTTTAGGATCGGGTACTTCGCCAGATCCTCGAACCCTAGCTCCACCATTTACATTATGGATCGGGGCTACTTATCCTTCTCTATGTCCGGTAGCTTCTCCATGAACGCCCTCGACCTGTCCCAGTTCTTCGCCTCGTTCAGGATTATCTCCTCAACCTTCTGGAAGTAAAGCCTGGTCGAGAAGTTCATCTTAGGCAGGTTGTTCTCGATCGCCTCTATCACGTAGGGCACGGCCCTCCTAGAGAGCTTGAGCTCGAACTTCATCCACAGGATAGGGTCCTGCTTCACCTGAATCCCCCTGGCGAGCTCAGGGGGAGCAAGGATCCTGGCTTCGCTCGCTATCGCCCTGTACCAAGATGCGAGCACATCCGGATCCATGCCGGAGTTTATATCATCGACTATGTTCTGAAGCTTCTCTCTAAGCCTAAGCTCGAGCCTCATACGGATTGGTCTCTTAGACGCTTAAAGTCGGTTGTGTGACCGCATAACTATTTTACTTGGTAACAGGATGCGTCCTGTGGACCTGGGGGAGTGGATGCCCATATACAGGGGTATAGCGAAGAGGTTAGGGCTCGACGAAAGCAAGGATAGGTTGGCCAGGGATCTGGCGGATGGGCTCTTGAAGGGCAGGTGCCTCGATCCGGAAAGGCTCGAGCGATTGATCCTAGGTAGGGATGTGCTGGTGTTCGGGGCTGGGCCATCCCTCGAGCCCGACTTCAAGATGCTAAAAGGCTTCTTGAACAGATTCGTGACGATGGCTTCGGATGGGGCAACTTCCATATTCTTGGAGCACGGGTTGAGGCCGGACGTGGTGGTGACCGATCTCGATGGGAGGATAGAGGATCTGCTGAAGGCCGATGAGATGGGCTCCCTGATGGTGGTTCACGCGCATGGGGACAACGTCGAAGCCCTGAGGAGATACCTGAGGAGGTTCAAAGCCGTCCTGCCGACCACCCAGGTGGAGCCGAAGGGGTGCGTCAGGAACTTCTTCGGGTTCACCGACGGGGATAGGGCCTGCTACCTGGCGGTAGGAATGGGGGCCAGGAGCCTGACCCTGGCCGGGATGGATCTCGGCGACGAGATCGGCAGGTACTCGAAGCCGAGGCCGAATTACGAGAGGAAGCTGAAGAAGCTTAGGATATGCAAGGAGCTCCTAGGGGTTTTAAGCTCGATGGCCAAGATCCCACTCTACAACGTAACCTCGATGGGCGAGGAGATACCTGGATTCAAGAGGCTCGGATACGAAGAGCTGAAGAAGGTTTTTAACGTGAATGGGTGAGGAATGGATGGGATTGAAGGTATCGGTGATCTTTTCCGGTGCCGATGTGGAAAGCGTTGAAGAGGCTCTGAAAGGGATGGATTACGAGCTCATGCCGGCGGAGGGATCGGGCGTCCTAGAGCTGATGAAGAGGGCACAAGGAGAGGTGGTGCTCGTGCTCGATCGCTGCAACCCCGAGCTGATCCGCAGGCTACTCGATGCCGTCGAGGACCACGACCTGGTGGTCGCTTCTAGAAAGGGCCTAGGGACCAAGCTCACATCGGCCCTCTCAGCCATCCTCCTAGGGGTTAAGCTCGGGGACCCGTCCTCTGGTTGCTTCGCGTTCAAGAGGAAGGCCGTGAAGTTCGGGGAAGGTGGCAGCCCCCTGCTCAGCCTGATCCACGGTTCGAAGGGCATATCGATCCACGAGATACCGTGTGAAGGGGGCGATGGCTTCTTGAAATCGGTCCTTCGGATTCTAGGGCTCTCGGGCTACAGGCCCATCAAGTTCGCCCTGGTCGGCCTTCTAGGGGTGATCGTGAACGAGGGCCTGCTTTACTGCTTGGTGAACCTGGGCTTCATGCTCGGCCTGGCAGGTGCGATAGCCATAGAGTCGTCGATCCTGAGCAACTTCTTCCTCAACAACCTTTGGACCTTCAAAGGTAAGGGAGAGGGGGGGATACTGGCCAGGTGCCTGAAGTATCACGGCGCCGTCGCCGTAGGAGCCTCGATCAACTACGCGGTCCTGCTACTGCTAACCTCGATGGGGATCGGCTACCTGTTTGCCAACCTGATAGGGATAGCCCTCGGGTTCGTCGCGAACTACCTGCTGAGCGAGCTGTTCGTCTGGGCCTAGAGCAGGCCGAGCTCCATCTTCCTCTTGCACTCGTCGCATATCCTCAGGGACTC
>JAGGXQ010000048.1 GCA_021162925.1 Nitrososphaerota archaeon | reverse complement strand
GTCTAGGAGCTGGGCGAACACGTACACGGTCGAGCCGCTCGTGACCTCGCTGGGTAACACGTAGACCGAGAGCTTGCTCGCCTCCCTAGCGGCTACTGTAAGGGTTGCCGAAGCCTCCCCATACTCGTCGGTGAGCGCCGTGAGTTTCGCCGTCCCCTCGATGCCCCCTATCTCGAACTTTGCGAAAGAGTAGCTCTCCCCCTTCCTTATGACCAACCGCTTGGGGATCGAGGCGATCTCCGGCTCGACCGTGATCTCGACTTCGATGTCGTGATCCGCCATCGCAGGCCTGCCCAGCCCGTCCTCTAGCTCGACCACCAGGTAGCCGTACTCGTTCCCGAAGAGCTCGAATTCGTTCGGGATGGTTTTGATCTCTATGTGATCCGGGACCCCGGCTACCGGGGAGACCTTCAGGGTGGCCGTGTTGGAGATCACTCCCCCTACCGCCGCGGTAAGGTTGGTCTCCCCGACGTTCTTGGTGGTCGTGAATCCGGCTATCGCGTAATAGGCCCCCTTCTTTAGGATGACGAAGTCGTCGGGCTTACCGACGATGGGGTTCGATGAAACCAAACTCACGTTCATCTCCTCAGGGGCAGGGAAAGGTTCTCCCCCGCTCAAGAGCTGAACGACTATAGCTTCATGCCTTGAGCCATCGGCCGGGAGGATGGAGGGGGCCAGGGAAAGCTTGAGCTCGAATTCTTGGGCGTAGACCCTAGGCTGGTAGGCCGATAAGATGAGCAAGGCTAAGGCCAAGAAGGGAAGGAACCTCCGGCCGAGCCTTACCGGTTCCAAGCCCAGGCTACGCCCTCTTCCTAGAGAACGATGAAACGGTCAAGGTCCTCTTGTCGCTCCAGACCATCCTAAGGATTTCGAGCAGCTTCTCGCCTTTCTCGGTGAGCTTGTACTCCTTTCTGCCGGTCTTGTACCCGGCATCGGTTACCTTCTTAACGACGCCGAGCTCTTCGAAGTAGTGGAGCCACTTCCAGGCGACGGCTACGTACTTCGGGTTTCCGAGCACGAGGGCGAGGCCGTAGGCGTGTATCGGCTGGTTCCTCTCCACGAGTTCCAGGAACCTTAAAACGTCCTTAACCTCAGGCATGCTCTTACCCCATACCGTTCGTAGTTAAGGTAATATATCTTTGCCACAAATATAATTCTTGCTTCTAATAAATTAAAATTAACCCGGCGAGCAACTTAAATAAGAACCGACTACTTCGTCCCCGTGATGTACGATCCTTTGACCCTGGCGAGGCTCCTAGTGGTAGGAGGGGTCCTCTCTTACGCGACCTACGAGGATCTTAAGGAAAGGGCCGTGAGCGATCTCGTGTGGATCGTTGGAGGTGGGTTCGGCATATCGGTGATCATATTCGAGTGCCTCTCCACGAGGTTCGACCTTATCGAGCTGGTATCGATAGGGCTCGTCGGTGCAATATCCTACGCCCTTTACAAGGCCGATCTCTACGGAGGGGCGGATGCGTTGGCGATAATAACGGTTTCGGTGATCTTGCCCATCTTCAGGCCTTCTCATGCATTCCACAGCATGGCGGGGCTCATGGTCCTGACGAATTCCCTCATCCTCTCCCTATCCATACCCATATACTTCGCAACGAGGAACCTGTTAAGCTTGCTCAGAGGGGAGAGGATATTCGAAGGGTTCGAAGAGCCGCTTTGGAAGAAGCTCTTCGCCTCTTTCATAGGGTACAGATCGAAGAAGCCGGGGAAGTTCTTCCTGACCCTGGAGAAGGTCGAGGGAGGGAAGAGGAGGCTCGATCTCTCCCTTAAGTCGACGAAGGAGGATTTCGTCCAAGGGGAGGATATCTGGGTTACGCCCGCCATACCCATGATCCTCTTCATGCTCGCAGGGTTCGTGGTCATGGTCCTCTACGGGGATCTGCTCTTCTCCGTCCTGATGGCCCTAGGGCGCCTTTAGCTCTTAAGGTTTAATATGGCCCTTACTCAAGGGTTGGTAGGGAATGAAGGATAGGCTGTTCTGGACGGCGAAGGACGAAGAGATAAAGAGGGCCGAGACGACCGATTTGTACTTCATCTACGCCGAGCAGGTGATGAGGAGCAAGGGAGTAAACCCGAGGGTGGTGATCGAGGTCTACACCAGGGGCCTCCCCTATGAAGGGGATTGGGGGGTGGTCAGTGGCATATACGAGGTGGCCAGGCTGCTCGAAGGGCTCCCGGTGAACGTTAGGGCGATGGAGGAGGGGGAGGTATTCCTCGTCTCGAAGGGTAGCATACTCTACGAGCCCGTCCTCCAGATAGAGGGCAGGTACTTGGACGTCATAAGGTACGAGACGCCTGTTCTCGGGTTGCTCTGCATGTCCAGCGGGATCTCGACCAAGGCCGCCAGGATAAGGATGCTGGCCGGGGGGAGGAGCCTGCTCAGCTTCGGGACCAGGAGGGTCCACCCTTGCCTTGCCCCTATGGTCGAGAGGGCCGCTTACATAGGGGGATTTGACGGGGTCTCGAACGTCCTCGGGGCCAAGCTCATGGGTAAGGAGCCGGTGGGCACCATGCCCCACTCCCTCATCCAGTGCTTCGGGGATCAGGAAAGGGCTTGGAAGGCATTCGACGAGGTCCTCCCCAAGTCGGTCCCCAGGATAGCGTTGGTCGACACCTATTACGACGAGAAGACCGAATCCGTGAGGGCCTACGAGGCCTTGGGCGATTCCCTTTACGGGGTGAGGCTCGATACCCCGGGATCTAGAAGGGGGGACCTGAGGAAGATAGTGGAGGAGGTGAGGTGGGAGCTGGGGATAAGGGGGGGCAAGAACGTCAAGATATTCGTCTCCGGCGGGATAGACGAGAAGGATGTGATCGAGCTGAGGGATCTGGTCGACGGTTTCGGCATCGGGACGGGCCTGAGCGACGCACCCGTTATAGACTTCAGCTTCAAGATAGTCGAGATGGAAGGCGGGAGGAGGTTCGTCGGGAAGAGGGGGGTCCCATCGGGGGCGAAGGACGTCTTCAGGAGCTATGAGAGGATGGAGGATCTGGTATGCCTGAGGGGGAGCCCGAAGCCCGACGGCTACGAGCCCCTGCTCAAGGACCTCATAAGGGATGGAAGGATCGTGAGGGAGGAGAGGCCCGTAGACGAAATAAGGGCGGATGTGCTAAGGAAGCTCGAGCTCTTGTCCGAGAAGAGGCCGAAGCTGAGATGGATGTAATAGGGAAGGGGACCTGGCTAGATAAGGTCGCCTACGAGATAGTGGAAAGGGAGAGGAGGCTCGGCAGGAGCCTGAAGCTGATAAGGGTCGAGAGCGGCCTAGGGGCCTCTGGCATACCCCACCTCGGCAGCCTTGGGGATGCGGTGAGGGCGTATGGGATCAAGCTGGCGCTCGAAAACCTGGGGTACAGATCGGAGCTCATAGCCTACTCCGACGATATGGACGGATTGAGAAAGGTCCCGAAGGGCCTCCCCGATTGGCTTCACAAGTACATAGCGTATCCCGTATCCAGCATACCCGATCCCTTCGGTTGCCACGAGTCCTATGGCGCGCACATGAGCGGCATGCTCATCGAAGCCCTGGAGAGGCTCGGGATCGAGTTCGAGTTCAGGAGCGGGAGGGATTCTTACAGGAGGGGCCTGCTCAACCGGCAGATAGACGCCATCCTCAGGAACGCCGATGTGATAGGGGAGAAGATAGCGGAGATGCTGGGCCAAGAGAAGTTCGAGAAGGTCCTCCCCTACTTCCCCGTGTGTGAGAGGTGCGGCAGGATCTACCTTCCACACGCCTACAAGTACCTGCCCAAGGAGCATAAGGTCCTCTACAGGTGCGAGGGCTCTAGGATAGGGGGCAGATGGGTCGAGGGCTGTGGATACGAAGGCGAGGTCGACGTGAGGAAGGGGCAGGGGAAGCTCAGCTGGAAGGGGGAGTTCGCGGCCAGGTGGGCGGCCCTAGACATAAGGTTCGAGGCCTACGGCAAGGACATAGCGGATTCCGTGAGGGTTAACGATTGGATATCCGACAACATCCTAGGGCATCCGCACCCCTACCACGTAAGGTACGAGATGTTCTTGGACAAGTCTGGGAGGAAGCTATCCAAGTCCGTGGGGAACGTACTCACGCCCCAGGCCTGGCTCAGGTACGGTAGCAAGGAGTCCCTGCTCCTGCTCATGTTCAAGCGTGTGGCGGGGACCAGGAGCGTATCCATAGACGACGTGCCGAAGTACATGGACGAATACGATGCGCTCGAGGACGTATACTTCGGGAGGGTGAAGGTCGAGAACAAGGCGAAGGAGGTGAAGCTCAAGGGCCTTTACGAGTACGTGAATCTGCTCAAGCCACCCAGCTCCCCAGCCCCCCACGTACCTTACAGGCTCCTGGTCCAGCTCTTCCAGATGGCCCCCGAAGATGGGTTCGAATTCGTCGTTAAGAGGCTCAAGGCCTACGGCATGTTCAGGGAGGATGAAAGGCTCCTGGAGCGTATGAGGCTTGCGATGAACTGGGCCAGGGACTTCCAGCCACCTAGGTCCGAGCCGAAGGCCCTCAAGCCGGAAGAGTACGAAGCCCTTAAGGAGTTGCTCGAGTTCATGAAGAGTGGCGTAAGTGCGGAAGAGATACACAACAAGGCCTTCGAGGTTGCCAGGAAGAGCGGCATGGGTCCGAAGGCCTTCTTCGGGCTCCTCTACCGGATCTACCTGGGGAGCGATAGGGGCCCTAGGTTCGGGAGCTATATAAAGGACCTCGGGGTTGAAAGGGCGGTAAGCATCCTGGAGCGATACCTTAAGGGGCCCGTCGCCCAGCCAGGATAAGGGCACCGGCCTTCGGAGCCGGAGGTCCCGGGTTCGAATCCCGGCGGGCCCACTTCAGCCTTTCGTGATAATTGACCGATTGGTTTGACTGAACAGTTAAGTTTATTAATTCCTTTTTGTCTCCCTTTGGAGGTGTGGCTGAAATGAGTTCCGTGAAGAGATTGGCCATGCACTTAAGGAAGTTCTTGCTCCTCTATCTCGTTATTACCATCTTGATCGGGTTAGCCGTAGGTTACTTTTTCTCTGAATTTTTCACCGCCCATATCTCGACGTTTAAGTACGTGATCTTGGCTCTTGCGATCGGTACCCTTTATCCATCGATGATACAGCTGAAGGGTAGCAAGATAGGTAAAGAATTCAGGATAAAGTGGAGGGAGGCGATAATAGGCCTGCTGATAATGTTTCTCGTCTCGCCCTTAGTAGCCATGGGGCTCGCCGGCGAAATCGGTAATAGGATGGTCAGCATAGGCTACGTGGCGGCGAACTCCGTACCAGCATCCAGCGCTTCCATAGCCTACGTATTGTTAGCCCAAGGCAACATCGAACTAGCGACCCTTCTTGTGATATTGAGCCTTCTAATAGCGCTTGTAGCGGCACCTTTCTACGTGAGCTCCTATGCTCAAAACGTTCATGTTAATCTCCCAATAGCCCTCTTGGCGAAATCCGTGATGATAGCCCTAGCCCTTCCTTTGGTTCTCGGACAGATCACCAGGTACTACCTTATAGAGCGTAGGGCAAGGATCGCTGCCAGCGATCCAACCAAAAAGTATAGATGCAAGGAGGCATTAAGCGATTCAGAAGGGAGAATCGTTCAGTGCATCGAGGAGAATATCAGCAAGAGGCTAAAGCCCATATTATCGGTATGGACTATGCTCTTTTTGTTCGCACTTGTATTCACCCTTATAGCGGTTAAGGCCCGTCTACTGGTACAAAAACCCATGCTTGTGGCGTACATCTTCGGCGCGCAACTGGTAGTATACTCGATAGTCATAGTATCGCTGATGATTTCGAGTAAGATACTTAGAATTAGGTACGCCGATCATATGGCGTTGGCCCCCGTAGCGCTGACGAAGAACCAGAGCGTCGCTGCCGCGATGGCGGTGATGGCTATAGGACCCACGGCCGCCATTCCAGCAAGCCTTATACCGGCCATACAACCCGTCGTAGCGATACTGTACATTTATGCCGCACCGGTAATTAAGAGAATCCTCGGAGAACCGGGTGGTTAAGAATGGTCACAAGAAAGGACATAGTAAAGGAAAGAATCCTAACGGTTGCGATGAAAGTTTTTTCTAAATATGGTTACTTTGGAGCCCCGGTACAACTCGTAGCTAAAGAAGCGGATGTGTCTAAAGGTCTGGTGTTCTGGTATTTCCGTAGTAAGGATGAACTAATACTAGAAGTCGCTAAAAGAAGTCTCCCCCTTGACCTGATCAATCGCGGTCTAGAGAAGGGGCTTGTCGGAAGAAGCCTTTTAGAAAGCATTGGGGAAGAATATATAAAGAAATACGTGGATCCCATGCAAAGGAATCTCTTACTCCATACCATGTCGCTAGGGGTCACGTCGCCGGATATAGCGGTGCATATAAGGGAAATTTGTGAAAGAACCATAATAAGGCTAGCCGAAAGGGTTTTTGGCGAAGCCACGTTGCCGAATAGAGTGGCAATGAGGGCGTTTCTAGGAGGGCTGATGTGTTACACATTGAGACCCCCAAAGGACATAGACGAGAAAACCTTTCTTGAAAACCTCATAAACATGGTGTTATCGGTTTCGAAGCAATACAAAAACATGGATAGTTCCTAAAATATCCATTAAGTGTCGGCCTTCTAGGCCGCTTATTTAAAATTTCCAACAACCGCCAAACTTACCCCCGCTTCAGGGATTCGAGGACCGATCTGTTCCTCTCCAATATGAACTCGGTATCCCTTATCAGGCTGTCCACGATCAGGTTCAGCTCCTCGGAACTCTCAGGCAGCTCCATCAGCTCCGCCCTCAAGAACCCTATGGCAAGGGGCAAGACCTCCAAGGATTTGCTGAGACATGAGGTCAAGGAGCCATCCCGCTTCAGCTCCCTCACCCCCTCTATGAACTCCATGGCGAAGGAGCCGACGAGGTTCTTCAGCTCTTCGTCGCTAGGCCTCTCGAGCTTCACGCCCAGGGTTTTGAGCAGGAGCTCCGAGTTCTTCTTGATGAGCTCGAGCCTGTTCCTGGCTAGGATAAGGTGGATTTCTGGCACGCCTTTAGAGATGCCGTTTAGCGTATCTAGGAGATCTGATACGGCCCAATAATACGACTTCGAGATCAGGGGGAGGCTGTCTTTAGGCATCTCGCATCCCAATTCCCTTACCCGAATATATGATTTTTGCCCAAACTAAAGTTTAGATATATTAAGTTAGGCTGAGAAACGGTCGATGCTTTGAGCGATCTTCCTTTAGCAAACGAATTCTACCCCCGAATCTTTCTTAGAGAGATCGACCCGAGGTTTTCGTACGCCACATCCTCGGATAGAGATCGGCT
>JAGGXQ010000029.1 GCA_021162925.1 Nitrososphaerota archaeon | reverse complement strand
GATCAAGGCGCCTAGCTGGGGCTCTTACTTCCTCCTGTACACGCTCTTCTCCGCATCGATGATAGGCTGCCTCCTGGGGACCAACACGATCGAGTTCTACATCTTCCTGGAGCTGACCCTAGTGCCGAGCTTCCTCCTCATAGCCTTCTACGGATACGGCGACAGGGTGAGGATAGCGATAATGTACCTGATCTGGACCCACGTCGGTGCGGTGCTCTTCCTCTTGGGGGCCCTATCGGTCGGCTTCGTATCCGGGTTCGACTTCATAAATCCGAGTACGGGCGAGATGCTCCTGGGCCTTGGAGACGGCTTGCCGGCTTCGACGCTTTACGTCGTCATGTGGCTGATGGTAGTGGGCCTGCTCGTCAAGGTGGCGGTCTTCGGCGTACATATGTGGCTCCCCTACGCCCACGCCGAAGCCCCTACCCCGGTCTCGGCCCTCCTTAGCCCCTGCCTCATCGGGATAGGCGCGCTCATGCTCCTGCGAATAGTCTACGTCCTCTTCTCAAGCGCCATTCAGACGGCCTCTCCCCTGCTCTTCGTCTGGGCCCTGATCACGATGATCTACGGCGGCTTCATGGCCCTGGTCCAGAAGGACTTCAAGAGGCTCCTGGCCTACAGCAGCATATCCCAGATGGGCTACCTGCTCCTAGGGTTGGCGAGCATGAACGCCTTTGGGATGTCCGGGATGATCCTTCACTACATGGTGCACGCGTTCGGGAAGGCGATCTTGTTCATGGCCGCCGGCACGCTCATAGTCATGCTGCACGGCCTGAGGGACATAACGAAGATGGGTGGGCTATCCTCAAAGTTGCCCTACACCGGGGGCTTGGCCCTGATAGGCTTCATGCACATAACCGGTATACCCCCGACCCTAGGCCTATGGAGCGAGTACCTGATAGTCAGGGGGGCCATAGAGTACTCGATGAAGCTCTCGCCGTCCTACTTCATCCCTTCGTTCATAGGGCTCGTCGTCGCGATAGGCCTCTCCACCGCTTACGCATTCCTGACGATGAAGAAGGTCTTCTACGGCCGTCTGCCCGAAGGATTGAAGGGTGCGGTGAAGGCGAAGAGAAGTCTGCTCCTGCCCATGGGCCTCTTGGCCGCTGCGGGCATCCTTTCGTTCATACTGGTAGGGCCGATGCTCGACCCTTTGATGGAGGTGCTGGAGGCCCTGTACGGCCTGTAAAGGGTGGGCGGGGTGGAGCCGCTACCTAGCCAGCTTTACGTGTTCGCTTGGCTCTCGCCTTTCATAGGCTCGGCTCTAAACCTGGCCCTGAATCCGGTGAAGGGTAGGGCGAAGGCCTATTCGAGCGTGGCGTTCATCTCGGCCTCGGCGATCCTCTCCTCCCTGCTCGCCTTGGACGTCTGGCTGAACGGCAGGGTCGTTGGCTTCGAGTACGAGTGGGTTAAGTGCCTCAACGTCTCCTTCGGCTTTTACGGCGATGCCCTCTCCTCTCTGATGGCCGTGGTGGTATCTTGGCTCAGCCTCCTGATAGCGATCTACAGCATCAAGTACATGGAAGGGGATTCGGGTCAGACGCGTTATTGGACCTTCTTCACCTTCTTCGTCGGGAGCATGCTGCTCCTGGTCCTGGCGGACAACCTGGTAGCCATGTTCGTTGGCTGGGAGGGCACGGGGCTTGCGAGCTACGCGCTCATAGGCCACTGGTACACGGACGAGGAGGACAAGTGGGTGGGGGATCCGGGTAGGAAGGCCTTGGGCATCCCGATGTACTTCACCCCGAGCCATGGAGGCCTCAGGGCCCTGGTGTTCACCAGGATAGGGGATGTGGGGTTCTTGGTCGGGATAGCGGTCATACACATGCTCCTGGGGACCACGAGCCTCGTCGCCCTAGAATCCGAAGCCGGTGCCTGGATGCTCTCGCTCTTCAGATCCGGCATCCTCCTCCCCTTCCTAATAGTGTTCTCCCTGGGGGCGATGGCGAAGAGCGCCCAGTTCCCGTTCCACGAGTGGCTGGTTACGGCCATGACGGGGCCAACGTCCGTAAGCGCCCTCATACACGCGGCCACGATGGTAAAGGCCGGGGTCTACTTCATGCTCAGGATGGCCCCGATAATCTTCCTAGGTGCGGAGGTTTTGAGGGCTACAGATCCCATGGTCTTCTCCCTGGTCGCCGAGTACTTCGAGATCGTGGCCCTGATCGGGGGGATCACCGCGTTCATATTGGGGACGATGGCTATAGTCGCCAGAGAGCTGAAGCTGATCCTAGCCTACTCGACCGCAAGCCAGCTCGGCTACATGTTCCTAGCCGTAGGTGCTGGGGCTCTGACCGGCGAGGTTGGCCTGTCGGTCTTCGTAGGGTTCTCGCACCTGATGAGCCACGCGATCTTCAAGGCCGCACTCTTCCTGGTGGCCGGGGCCGTGATACACTCGGTCCACTCTAGGTTCATAGACGATATGGGTGGGCTCGGCAGGCCTATGAAGATATCCTTCGCCAGCATGCTCCTCGCCGCCCTTAGCCTAACGGGCCTTCCTCCTTTCATGGGGTTCTGGACCAAGGATGCGATAATAGACGTGGCGTTCGAGGCCCATGCTTACCTCCCATTCGTCCTGGGGGTCGTAACGGTCCTGATAACCGCCTTCTACTCCCT
>JAGGXQ010000128.1 GCA_021162925.1 Nitrososphaerota archaeon | reverse complement strand
GTATGGCCAGGATAGCGGTCATAGGGGGGACCGGGCTCTACTCCCTGCTCGAGGATGCCGAGGAGAAGGTCGTCGAGACCCCTTACGGCCCCCCTAGCTCCCCGATCTCCCTGGGATCGATATCGGGCATCGAGGTAGCTTTCATCCCCAGGCACGGAAGGAGGCACGAGTACCCGCCCCACATGGTCCCGTACAGGGCGAACCTATGGGCTCTGAAGCAGCTAGGGGTCGAGAGGGTCATAGCCCCCGCAGCGGTTGGGAGCCTGAAGCCGGAGATAAAGCCGGGGGACTTCGTGATCTGCGATCAGTTCGTAAACTTCGCATTCGGCAGGAAGTCGACCTTCTACGACGGGCCGATAACTACGCACCTGGGGATGGCTGATCCCTACTGCCCAGAGCTCAGGGGGATAGCCATAGAGGTTGCGAGGGAGCTCGGCATCGAGGTCCATGAGAAGGGAACGGTGGTGGTGATAGAGGGCCCCAGGTTTTCGACGAGGGCTGAGAGCGAATTCTTCAGGAGGATGGGGTGGGACGTGATAAACATGACCCAGTATCCGGAGGTCGTCCTTGCGAGGGAGCTCGGGATGTGCTATGTGAACATATCTTTGGTTACGGATTACGACACGGGCCTAAAGGGGGATCCGAGCGTCAAGCCCGTGTCCCATAAGCAGGTCATAGTGACGTTCAACAGGAACCTGCCGAAGCTGAAGAAGCTGCTCTACGAGATGATACCCAGGATACCTGAGGAAAGGGGCTGCGGATGTGAAGAAGCCCTCAGAGAGGCGAGGCAACCCTAGCTTTACTCTTTCTGACCCAAGCCCTTAAATCTCGGACCCTTTAGTTCCTTGTATGTGCGTGGTAGGGAAGAGCGAGCTGCTCAAGCTCATCGAGAAGTACAAGGTCATACACCCGTTCGACTACGACCTGCTCGACGGGGACGGATACGTCCTGACGGTAAGGGACGAAGTCACCCTGAACTACCTAGAGCATCGAAACCTGATCTCAAACGAAATCGTATTCACCCCACCCGACATGGTAGCCCGCCTATCGGCCAAGAGCAAGTACGGGAGGATGGGGCTCAGCTTCCTCAACGCCGTGAAGGTGCACAGCGGTTTCGTGGGGAGGCTCGCCTTGGAACTCGTGAACCTGAACAACGAAAGAGCCCCGATAACCATAAAGATGGGCGATCCCCTCATCCACATAGAGTTCATCACAAGGATTGGAGAGCCATCTCCGTACATGGGGAGCTACATGTTCCAGTACATGACCGATGAAGAGGTGAGGCTTTACCTCGAAATCATCAAGGACAACTTCGGCAAGGAGATGGACCTG
This sequence comes from Nitrososphaerota archaeon, assembly GCA_021162925.1. Classification (GTDB taxonomy): domain Archaea; phylum Thermoproteota; class Nitrososphaeria; order Nitrososphaerales; family JAGGXQ01; genus JAGGXQ01. Next base: position 9,406 of record JAGGXQ010000128.1, on the reverse strand, counting down.
GAAAGGCTGGAGGAGCTCGCAAGGGCGAGGATAGTCTCCTAAAGTTTTAAGAGCAAGCAGGTGGGAGTTAATGGAGGTGGTTCGGGACGAACGGTGAGAAGCTCAGGACGGCCCAAAGGCTCGCCTCGAAGATCCAGGGCTACCTAGATGGGAGGAGGAACTTGAGCAAGAGGGAGTTGAGGGAGGTCGAGAAGTTCGTAAAGGACAGGGCCGACAGACTGATAAGGGGGATAAGGGCCAAGGCGAAGGGAAGGGTCAAGGAGCAGCTCTCCGAGGCCCTTTGGGGGCTCAAGGGCTCCCTGAATTACGAAAACGTTCCGAAGGACAAAAGGGCGTTCGAGAGGCTCATCGAGATAGACGAGAAGATATTCATGGACCTCTACGTGATAAAGATGGCCCTGGATGAAGGGAGGAAGGAAGGGATAAAGGAGCTCGCCGAGGACCTTATAAGGCTGAGAAAGGAGCGGAAGGGCCTAGAGCTTTAAGGCGGCCTTGAGCCCCTTGTACCTGTTCCTTATCGTAACCTCGGTGACCCCAGCCGCCTCGGCCACGTCCTTCTGGGTCTTGTTCTCCCCTTCTAGAACGCAAGCGACGTAGAGGGCCGCGGCCGCGAGGCCCATCGGGTCCTTGCCGGCCGATATTCTTGCCTCCTTCGCCTTCTCTAGTATCTCGAGCGCCCTGCTCACGGTCCTCTCGGATAGACCCGCCTGGCTCGCTATCCTGGCCACGCACTTGGATGCGTCTATGACGGGCATCTTGAGGTCGAGCTCCCTAAGGAGGAGCCTGTAGCCCCTAGCTATGTCCTTCTTCGGTACGCCGCTTACGGCGGCGAAGTCCTTCAGGGTCCTAGGGGTGCTCGTCTCCCTGCAAGCCGCGTAGAGCGCCGCGCTGACCAGAGCCGATATGGATCGCCCCCTGACTAGGCCCTTCTCCAAGGCCTTCCTGTAGATGTAGGCCGCCTTCTCGGTTACGACCTCGCCTACATGCAGCTTATCCGCGAGCCTGTCGAGGACGCTGAACGCCTGCCTCAGGTTCCTGTCGTCGGGCTCGTGGACCTGGCTCCTGCTGTCCCAGGTCCTGAGCCTCTCGACAGTGGTCCTTATGGAAGGGGAGAGCGACCTCCCGGCAGCATCCTTGTTGGCCTCGCCTATGACCGTGGCAAGCCCCATATCGTGCATAGCGAGCGAGGAGGGTATCCCCGCCCTGCTCCTATCCTTCTTCTCCTCCTTCGAGAAGGCCCTCCACTCAGGACCGGTCTCCTCGACCTTCTCCTTCACGACGAACCCGCAGTTACCGCAGAAGTACTCGCCGGTAGAAGCATCGAAGATCATGGGGCCCTTCCCACATCTGGGGCACTTCATCCCGCTCCCCCTCATTATATCCAAGGACATCGGATCCCTACGGACCATCCGATCACCCACAAAACTTTTTTCTCCGATAAAACTTTAATTTTACAAGTATATAAGTCTTTTGTAACCGGGAGTCGCCGTGCCTAGGTTACCGCAATCGGATTAAGTGGGTCGGGGAGCCTAGGTGGTGCTGATCTCCCCGGAGCTCTACAAGGCGTACGGCAGGTTCGATTCCGTAGTGCTTATAGGGTGCAGGGCTTCTGGCGCGTTCGGAGATTACTGCGAATTCGACCTCCTGATACCCTTCGAAAGGTTCAACCTGGTCAGGGAGAGGAGGGGAGGGGATTACTTCGACCTCCACTTCGTACCGTGGGAGGAGCTCGAGGGGTCGGAGCTGGCCCAGGAGGTCGCCCTGGGCTCTTTCAAGGTGATTAGGGACGAGGATTGGGCCCTATCCCCCTACGTCTACGAGCTATCGTACAGGAGAGGGGAGGTGGCTAAGGCCTACGCCGAGAAGAAGAGGAGGGAGGCCGAGGAGTCCCTGATGAGGGTCCACGACGCCCTGGAATTCGGGGACGAGTTATCGGCTTCTTACTGGCTCTACGCCGCTACGTACTCAGTCGCCGAGGCCTACGTATCGAGGAGGGAGGTCGTGAGGAGGAGCCACATCCTAACCCAGCTCAAGGGGTGCGAGGTCTACGGAAGGGTATCCGAGCTCCTTAGGCTCACGATGGGCTCGAAGGTCACGGCTTGGAGGAGGCTCGACGCCTTCAGGTGCTTGGCAGAGCACGTGAAGAGGAGGAGGCTTAAGGGGAGGGGGCTCGCTTACCTGCACATCGATCCCCAAGGGCTGAGGATGGAGGAGGAGAGGGGGATAAAGATGGTGAGGGATGGGAGGGTGGCGGAGCTCTACGCATCTCTGGGGATGCTCTTGGTGAAGGGGCTGAAGGAGATATACGTAGCCGAGTGCGAGAAGGAGGGCGTAAGGCCCTACTACGAGAGGATCGCAAAGGAGCTGGTGAAGGTCTTCGGGCTCGAGGAGCTCGTCTTCAAGCTATCCGGTTTTACCGCCCACAGGGAAGAGGTCGAGGAGGGGCTGAAGGAGCTGAGGGGGATGCTCAGGGGATTAGGCGAGAGAGCCTCCTAAGGGCGTCGAGCTTCTCCCTCCTCTCCAGCTCGGACGACTCTATCGCCTCCCTGAGGAAGCTTATGCTCCTCTCCATGAGCCTCCTCCTCACGGGGAATGGGACCCCATCCTTGCCTCCGTGGGCGAAGGTGAACTTGACCGGGTCCCTCCAGCTCACCGGGGTCCCGTAGATGAGCTGGGCCACCAGGGCCAGGGCCCTGATGGTGGCCGGCCCCACCCCCCTGAAGAGGAGTAGCTCCTCGTAGCCCTTCGGCTGGAAGTCGTAGAGCCTCCTGAAGGTCTCCCAGTTCAGCCTGCTCGGCATCTTGAACCCCACGGCCTTGGCATGAACGCCGTCCAGCGTCCCCTGCCCCCCGAGCGCCTGTACCGAGGATATCAGCTTCCCGGGCTCATCCCTCACCAAGTCGACCATCAGGGCCCTGGCCTCCCTGGACTCCCTGGCTACGGTGTTCAGGACCCTGGGCCTGACGGAGTCCCCGATTATGCCCTTGTGGGGCTCCTCCACGAAGCTGGAGAGGCCCTCGGAGAGCCAGTGATACCTCCTTGCGGTCCTATCGGCCGGGTTCATCCCCTGCTGGACCACGCACCAGCCACCGTCCTCGCCGACGAATACGGCGTGGTGGTAGAGCCTGTGCCCCGATTGAATTGCCGTTGAGTCGACCTTGGCGACCAGCCTGCTCGTCCTCTTGAGTTCCTCGATCCTCCAGGTCGATAGGCCTAGGGTCGAGCCTATCTCCTCTAGCTCGGACTGGGTCTTCATCGCCTTACCTCCCTTCCCACCCGCAACTAGGATCCCGACGTCCGACTCGGCCAGGGCCTCCCTCAAGGCCCCTGTGACCACCGTCGTGAGGCCGGACGAGTGCCAGTCGTAGCCGAGCACGCAACCAAGGGCCTGAAACCAGAGCGGATCCGAAAGCCTCCTAAGGATCTCGGCCCTACCGTAGTTAAGGTAGATGGCCTCGAGTATCCCCTTGGAGAGCTTCTTCATCCTTTCGAAGAGCCAGCGTGGTGCCCTCCCCCTGTGCAGGGGGAGCTCCATGAACCCGGTCTTCCCCATACGCCTCTTAGTCGCTGTGACGGCTAAAAAACTTATCGAGGAAAAGGTTTTATCGAGTGGATTTTAGGCTTTGGTATGCCGCTGGAGAAGGGAAGCCTGGTGCTCTTGAACTACGTGAGCAAGCTTAAGGACGAGGACAGGGTCATAGACACGAACGTAGAAGAGGTCGCGAAGGAGTGCGGGCTCTACGATCCGACCAGGAGGTACGAGCCCATGCTCGTCTGCGTCGGGGAGGGATGGGTGATAAAGGGCCTGGACGAGTTCCTGCTTAAGGCCGAGGTCGGGCAGAAGGCGACGGTCGAAATACCACCCGAGAAGGCGTTCGGGCCTAGGGATCCCAGCAAGATCCACATGATCCCGCTGAGGAGGCTCGGGAAGGACGCGGAAAGGGTGAGGGTCGGGGACGAGATAGAGGTGAACGGCAGGATCGGGATAGTGAGGTACGTGGGCTCGGGCAGGGTTCAGATAGACTTCAACCACAGGTACGCCGGGCGGGTCCTGGTCTACGAGATCGAGGTCTTGAAGAAGCTCGAGGAGAGGGATGAGAAGGCGAAGGCCTTGGTCAGGAGGAGGCTACCCGTAGACGGGATCGAGCTCGGGTTCGAGGATGGGAAGGTGAGCATCGAGCTGCCGGAGGCGGCCTTCCTGATCGAGGGCCTTCAGATTATAAAGAGGGCCATAGCGAGCGACCTGTTCAAGTACCTGGATGCCGATGAAGTGAAGTTCGTGGAGAGGTACAAGAACCCGAAGACTGAAGGGAAACAGAAGGAGGAGGCTAAATGACCCCGGTCTCCCTGGCCACCTGTAGGCTTCCTCGGCCCCTAGCTTCACCCTGTTCAGTATGGTGTACCTGTCCCTTATCCTAGGGGCGAGCAGCAGGGCCTTCACCACCTCGTCCTCACCTATCCCAAGATCGGATGCCCTGGTCGGGGCGCCAACCTCCTCTAGGGCTTTACGGATCGCCTCCCAGTCTCCACCCTGGAGCTTCGCCATCATTACCGCCCCGATCCCGCACTTCTCCCCGTGAAGCCCCTTTCCGGGGGCTATTACGTCTAGAGCGTGGCTGAACAGGTGCTCCGATCCGCTACACGGCCTGCTGCTCCCGGCTATTCCGGATGCTATCCCTGCGCTTATCAGGGCCTCTACCAGGTCCCTCACCCCCTCCTCCTCTAGGGAGCCTATCCTCTTCGCCTCGTTCATCACTATGGTCGCGCTGAGCCTGGCCAGGTTCGCCGCGTAGTTCCCGAAGTACTCGCCCACGTCGTCCCTCGCTATCTCCCAATCCCTCACCGCGGTCAGCTTCGCCAGCAGGTCCCCACATCCACTCCTTATGAACCTGGGAGGGGCGCTGGCTATGATCTCTATATCGGATATGACGCACGCGGGGGGCTTGGTGACCATCGAGTAAGGCCTTCCTCCATCCTTCACGGAGGCGAAGGGGCTGGCCATCCCGTCGTGAGAGGCCGAGGTCGGGATGCTTATGAAGGGCAGTTTGAGCTTGTAGGCGATCAGCTTCGCCGTATCTATCGACTTCCCCCCACCGAACCCGATCACCATCCCGGCGCCGATCCCCTTCGCCAGGCCCAGGCCGAGCTCGACCCGATCCATGCTGGCCCTATCCACCACGAACCATTCGTGCCCATATCCTTCGAGGGCCCCCTCGATCCTCCCTTCTAGCTTCGCCTTTACGTTCGGCCCGCTCACCACCAGGGCCGTCCCGGAGGCCCCTAGCCTTTCGATCACCTCCCTTAACTCCTCTATAACCCCGTACCCTATCAGCACGAGCTTGGGCAACTCCATAAGGTGCCTCTTTAGGCCCACGGCGACTCATGGGAGTGGTTAAATAAATTTGTGCGGGTCTAGGCGAAGCCGCTGCAATACATTTAAATAGGTGCCGATCCTAGTTGGCGTAGTTCTTATTTCAGGTGTAGAGGAATGGAGGATCTAAAGTTGCATGGAACCACCACGCTCGGGATAAGGTGTGTGGACGGGGTGGTCATGGCCACCGATACTAGGGCGGTCCTTGGATCCTACTTCATAGCCCACAAGAAGGTGAAGAAGCTGATCAAGATCGACGAGCACTTGGCCATGACCATAGCCGGGGGCGTTGCGGACGCCCAGAACGTCGTCGATACCATGAAGTACTACGCCAGGATGTATAAGGTCGAGAGGGGCGTCCCGATCCCCATCAAGACCGCGGCCAATCTGGCGTCCCTGATCTTCTTCTCGTCCAGGGTTTCCCCCTACATAGCCGACGTGATCGTCGGTGGCTACGACTCCCTAGGAGCCGGGATCTACAACATAGACCTGTTCGGGAACCTCACCGAGGAGAAGTTCGTATCGACCGGTAGCGGGTCCCCAGTCGCCTACGGGATACTGGAGAGCGAGTACAGGGAAGGGCTGAAGACGGACGAAGCCATCGGCGTGGCGGTCAAGGCCCTCGTATCGGCGATAAAGAGGAACGCGGGGACGGGGGACGGATTCGACGTGTGCGTGATAACGGAGAAGGGGTTCAGGGAGCTAAGCCTAGAGGAGAAGAGGGCGGTGATGAAGAGGCTGGGGCTGGGTATCTGAATTGATACGCAAGGCCGAGGAAAGGGTCAGCGAAATCACCAAGACCATCTTGGAGGGGATGCCCAGGGAGGCGATGGTTGAGCGGGTGAAGTACGAAGGCCCTAGGATAGCGATACACACCAAGAACCCCGCCTACCTGCTGAGCAACAACTTCATAATAGCCGACATAGTGAACATGGTGAAGAAGAGGATAGTCGTCAGGGTCGACAAGTCCTTAAGAAAGCCGGTGGAGGAGGCAAGGAAGCTCATACTGAACAGCATCCCAGAAGGCGTCGAGGCCTCCCTGATATTCTTCGACAAGGTCCTGGGGGAGGCGATAGTCGAGGTAAAGGACCCCAGAGCCCTGCTAAGCAAGGGGTTCGACCCGATAAAGCTCACGGCCGAGACCGGATGGAAGGTAGTGGTGAAGAGGGCCCCTCAGACCAGGTCATCGAGCATGCAGCTGATATACAGGGCCCTGAGCGAGAACTTTGAAGCGAGGAGGAAGTCCTTGGAGGAGATAGGGGAGAGGATATTCAGGGAGAGGCTCCTAGAGGGGGAGGAGATAACCGTGCTCTCCCTTGGCGGGTTCAAGCAGGTCGGCAGGTCGGCGATACTCGTAACGACGGCAGAGAGCAAGATACTACTCGACTGTGGCATACATCCGGGGGCCAGGAACCCGATCGACATGTACCCCAGGCTGGATTGGGCGAACCTGAGCCTAGACGAGCTCGACGCCGTGATCATAAGCCACGCCCACCTAGATCACTCGGGCTTCCTCCCGTTCCTCTTCAAGTACGGCTACAAAGGGCCCGTTTACTGCACCGAACCCACCCTTTCGCTCACCGTCCTCCTGCTCACCGACATGATAAGGATAGCCCAGGCCGAGGGGAGGGAGCCGCCGTTCGACATGAGGGACGTGATGGAGTTCGTAAGGCACTGCATCACCCTGCCCTACAGCATGGTCACCGACATCTCCCCGGACGTGAAGCTGGTCCTGAACAACGCGGGGCACATCCTAGGCTCGGCCTCGATACACCTGCACATAGGGGAGGGCAAGTACAACATCATATACACCGGGGACTTCAAGTTCGGTAGGACCCTCCTGCTCAAGAGCGCGAACACGAACTACATAAGGGCGGAGACCCTGATCATAGAGAGCACCTACGGCTCCAGGAGCGACGTAATGCCGAGCAGGGAGGAGGCCGAGCGCAGGCTCGTCGAAACCCTGAACCAGACCCTCAACGAAGGGGGGAAGGTGCTCATACCGGTCCCTGCGGTCGGAAGGGCGCAGGAGATAATGCTCGTGCTCGACAAGTACATGAGGTCGGGTGAGCTGGTCGAGGTCCCGGTCTTCATCGAGGGCATGCTATCGGAGGCGAACGCGATCCACACCGCCTACCCGGAATACCTCTCGAACGAGCTGAGGAGGCGGATAGTGGAGGGAGGCGAGAACCCGTTCGCCTCCGAATACTTCACGACGATCGATCACCCGAGCAAGAGGGACGAAGCCCTAGGGGAGGAGCCGGCGATAATAATGGCTACTTCCGGGATGCTGGAGGGAGGGCCGGTTATGGAGTACCTGAAGCACATAGCCCCCGACGAGAAGAACAAGATCGTCTTCGTCTCCTACCAGGTTTCGGGGACTTTGGGGAGGAGGATACTGGATGGCGCGAGCCAGGCCAGCGTGATGGACGAGGGCGGGAAGATAAGGATAATAGACATAAAGAGCAAGGTCGAGAGGGTCGAGGGGTTCAGCGGCCACAGCGACTACAACCAGCTCATAAGCTTCGTCGCGAGGTTGAGGCCTAAGGTGAGGAGGGTCATAGTGAACCATGGAGAGAGGAAGAAGGCCGAGGAGCTGGCCTCTTCCATAAGCAGGCTGTTCAGGATACCAGCCTTAGCCCCGAACGTCTGTGAGGCCGTCAGGCTATACTAGGCCCCGCCATATCTTCACCCCTGGGGGCGTGAGGACGATCCTCTCCTCCCCTAGCCTCGCTATATCCCCGCCTATCGCGGTTATGAACTGGTAGAGCTCCTCGACCGCCTCCTTCAGCTGCCCCACGTCCTTGTTGGCGAGCGGGGTTATCCTGAGGATCACGATGAACCTGTTGCTGACGTCCTCCTTTATCGACTCGACGTCTTCCAGGGACTTTAGGCTGAGGGCCTTTAGGTAAAACCCGACCTCCCCTTTTTCCGTTCCCTCCTTGCTCTTCAACATCTTTTGGATGACTTTCACAAAGTCCTTTTATAACTCTTTCGAAAAATTTTCCTTGACACGCCCTCCCGTCTTACCGTTTCCCCGTTCTAAAGGTTATAAGCCCTTGCAGGTTTGGTGGGTAGGATGGCCCTAGTGGAGTTCAGGGACTTTTCGTTCAGGTATTCTGGGGCTAGAGAATTCGCCCTTAAGGGGATCAACCTGGAGATCGGCAGGGGCGAGTTCGTCCTGATAACCGGGGCCAGCGGTTGCGGGAAGTCGACCCTGCTCAGATCGGTGATCGGCCTGATCCCCCACATGTACGATGGGGATTACGTCGGGGAGGTGCTGGTCTCGGGGAGGCCGGTCAGGGAGTTCGAAGTCCACGAGCTGGCCGAGCGTATCGGGTACGTGTTCCAGAACCCTGAAAACCAGATATTCATGTTCTCGGTCGAGAGGGACGTGGCGTTCGGGCTGGAGAACTTGGGATTCGGCAGAGAGGAGATCAGGAGGAGGGTCGATAGGGCCATGGACCTGATGGGGGTAAAAGGGCTCGCGAACAGGGCCCCGTTCGAGCTTTCGGAAGGGGAGAAGCAGAGGGTCGCCATAGCCGGTGTCCTGGCGGTGGAACCGGACCTGCTCATCCTGGACGAGCCGACTTCGCTCCTCGATCCCTTGACGGCAAAGGGGCTCATAGAGGCGCTGAAGAGGCTCAGGGAAGAGGGGATGACGGTGGTCATGGTCGAGCACAGGCTCGACCTGCTCTCCGACGTCGTCGACAGGGTGGTGGTGATGGGGAAGGGGTTCATAGCGGCGGATGGGAGCCCCGAGGAGGTCTTACCCATGGATCGGCTGGAAGGGCTCGGGGTCGGGCCACCGGTCTGCGTCAGGGGGTACAGAAGGCTGAGGGACTACCTTGGGGACGGGGTGCCTCTGAGTGTGGTCGAGCTCGCCGAAAGGCTGAACGGTGTGCTCGGATGATAGAGTTCGAAGGCGTCCGCTACGTCTATCCGAACGGGGTCGAGGCCCTCAAGGGCGTGTCGCTCAGGATAGGGGAGGGGGAGCTGGTCGCGTTGGTCGGGCCCAACGGCGCCGGGAAGACC
>JAGGXQ010000065.1 GCA_021162925.1 Nitrososphaerota archaeon | reverse complement strand
TCGAAGGGAGGGACTGCAACCACTTGAAGAAGAGCAGGAGCTTTCTCACGCCGAACCCTATCGATTCCATGTACTCCTTGAGGAAGGCCTTCTTGTCCGAGAAGTACCTGCAGAATAGGTAGAACATACTCGCTATCCCCCCGGCGGCATCTACCCTCCTCCCCTTCTCTACCTCCCTTAAGACGTAAAAGAACTTGAACTGCATGTCCTTCACGCTCTCGTTGAGCTCCATGGATGGCAGGGGCCTGAATACCTTGGACACGCCGAGCATCCCCCATCCGGTTACGTATGGTAGGGGGGCCACGATGTTCAGGACCGTGTCCCCCTCCTCCAATTCGGTCCTCCCCCACTCGAAGCTACCGGATAGGAACCCAGATGCCACCGAATCCCTCCAGAGGTTCTCTATGAACTTCATCGAATGGACTATGTACTTGCTCTCCCCAGAAGTTCCGCTCGTCTTGCAGATGGCCGCATCCCCCATCAGCCCGTACTCCCTAGGGTCGAAGAGCCGGTTCGCCACGTGCAGGTAGAGCTCCAGGCTACTTCCGCCCCACCTATCTTCCATCTCCTTGACCTTGGCCTCGACCCTCATCCCGAACTCCCTCATCATCGGGTAGCTCCTGTAGCTGGTGATCGGGATGTCCTCTATCCCCTTCGCCTCCTTCGGCGCCAAGAACTTCGAGACCCCGGTCCTCTTCCAACTCTCCAGCTGCTCCTTGAGCATCTTCTCGTTGTACTCCATCTGCCTTTCGAAATCTAGTTCGTAAAACGAGCAGTAATCCCTCCACGGGTCCATGCTCTTACCTCTTCGAGAAGGATTCTGGGTAGCTCGATATGACGATTCCCTCTCCTTCGGCTATCTCGAACCTGTAGAACCTTTCGTCTATCTTCGTCCCCCTCATCTTAAGGATCGCGATGCGCCTGATCATGCTAGGGACCTCGGCGATCATCTCAAGCATTATGATCCCGTCGGCTATGAACTCCTCGACCCCGGAACCTATCTTCCTCTCGCCCCAAGGGGTTTCCACGACCAGGATGCTCGTACATCCAAGCTTCCTCAGGAAGCGCTGGAGGGTTATGAGCACGGTCCTCACGTCCACCCTTTCTTTAAGGCTCATGAGCATGGCGGTTACGGAGTCTATGACGAGCCTCTCCGCCCCGGTCTCCTCGACCTTCTCCAAGATGAGGTTGAGCACCTCGTCGAGCATCCCGCTCTTTGGGGCGAGCATGTCCAGTATCACGAGCTTTCCCTCCTCGATGAAAGGCCTCAGGTCCCAACCCAAGGTCCTCATATCGGATTCGAACGATTCGGCGCTCTCCGTGAAGGTCACGTATACGCCGCTCTCCCCGTAGAGCCTGGCCCCGTTGTATACGAACTGGGTGGCCAGGACGGTCTTCCCCGTCCCAGGGCCTCCGGATAGGAGGACTATGTCCCCCCTAGGTATTCCGCCGAACAGCATCTCGTCGAGCTTCTCTATCCCGGTACGTATCCTCCTAACCCCTCTTGAATTCAATTCGATAACCACCTCCCTCCTTACCTATGCTAATCTCGATGGCTCTCCCCATGACCCCTTCCAGGAACCCTTGAACCAACCCCTTGAAGAACCACCTCTTGGACTCTTCGTCGAGCTTCTCGTAGGCCGCGGAGATCGGCCTGAGGCTCATGCTCCCCTTCACCCCTATGAAGTCGAGCTGGTTGAACTTCAGCTCGATGCCCCTCCTCTCCAGCTCCCTCTCGAACTCGAAGAGCAGGCTCTCCCTCCTCTTCCTGGCCGAAAGCCTCCCGTGCATGCCCTTCCCGACCTTCTTCCCCGCGTGGTAAAGCAGGGAGTAGAACCCGCAACCCAAGATCGATCTGAAGGCCTCGATCATCAAGGATAGCTCGCCCACGTCAACCTCTATGGCGTCCTCTATTCCGAGCTCCTCCCTCACTTCCTTCGGGATGGCCCCGGGATCGAGCTTGGGCATGAACCCCTTCAGAATGCCGAGCTCCTTGAGGCGGTCTAGGTGCCTGGATACGGTCCTATCGGATACGCCGAGCCTCTCGGCCATCTCCCTGGGCGCCATCAGCCCTTGGTCCAGCAGCAGTTTCAGTATGCCGGTGTCCACCCGGTCTAGGATCGATTCTGTCACAAAACAGTCATACTGTCACAACTATTAAAATCTTGTTGTCAAAGATCCGACGATCTTACTCTCCTCTGACAACCCTCACCTCCCCTATATCCGATGCGAACTTCTTGAACCAAGGCCTCGAGCGCTCCTCGACTATTTCGGAGAGCTCGTTGACCCTCCTCACCCCGACTTCGCGCAGGTAGCCCTCCATATCGCTTTTGCCGATCGAATCCTTCCATATCGCCCTCCCCGCTAGGAAGCCCGACGCCCCGGCCCTGCACGCTAAGTCCACCACCTCCCTGAACCTATCGTAGTCCATCCCCGCGCTCAGGACCACCCACGGGACTTCACACGCCTCGTCGAGCTCCCTCCCGAGCTCCAACGGGCTCTGCCCTAGCTCATCGCTATACCTCAAGTCAGCGGGAAACTCGACCTTCATCACGTCGACGCAGTACTCCGGCTTCGAGAGTTCCTTCACCGAACCTATCACGAGCTCTGGGAGGAGCTCGGCGAACTCCCTGCTCCCCTTTTTGGGCCCGCTCCTCAAGGAATGGGTCACCGTCTCGAGCACGAACGCTATGTCGTACTTCATGCACGCCCTCCCAACCGCCTTCACCATTTCTAGCTGGTGCCTCTTGGTCGGGCTGTCGGGCCTGTAGTAGATCAGCATCTTGACGGCGGATGCCCCCCTCCTCTTCACCTTCAAGACCGCCTCCTCCGGCCCCAGGCCCCAGAAGAGCCTTACCCTGGGCTCGAACTCCCCTC
>JAGGXQ010000044.1 GCA_021162925.1 Nitrososphaerota archaeon | reverse complement strand
GTATGTAGGCGTGGGCGAGCTGGTCGTGAGAATACCTCCCCCACACAAGTATGTAGGTCGAACCGTATTCGGCGACCATGAACACGGAGAATCCGAGGTAGAACGCCACAGAAGAGACGAATATCAGCCACTCGATCTTCGTCTCCTTATTCGTCGAGCTAAGAGGGCTAAGCCTCAACTCCATCTCTCCGTCTTGTGCCAGACTTTAGGTGCGAATATGGAGTAAACGACCACCAGCCCCAAGATGTACCAGTAGAACAGGAAGAGCATGGTGTAGGGCATCAGCCACTCGTATTCGGTGTCCGATATCGAGTATACCACCAGCATCGTCAGGAAATAGTTTCCGATGAAGAATATAAAAAGGCCCCAGTAGAAGAGGAATCCGGCGTATAGCGTTATGATAAAATTCGTTATCGGCGTGTACCCGAACATCCAAGCTATCCAGTAGGCGACGAAGGAGCTCATGGTTACGGTATGGGATACTAAGTTGAGCGGTGAGAGGTAGAGGAACAGGAGACCGAAGAAGTGCCTTAAAGGGACTTTGGACTTGAGGAGCATCTTAAAGCACTCGAAATAGCCGCCGAACCACCTCTTCCTCTGCTTGAGGTGGTTTGCCAACCGCTCCGGGGCCTTCTCAACTATCACGTCACCGAGGAGGGCCATCTTGTATCCCTTCTCCGAGAGCTTGATCGCCATGGCCGCATCCTCGGTAAGCACGTCCGGGAACCCTCCCACCTCCCTTAAGATATCGGTCTTTATCATCAGCCCTTCTCCGCTTATAGCGGAGTATCCACCCGCGACCAGGTAAATGGCCGGCAATCCGATGGTGTAGTAAAACACGGTATCCATGTGCAGGAGCTTCGCCGTCGGGTTGTCCCCCTCCCTGTAAACCTTCGCCGTCAGGGCTGCGTATCCGTCTTTCAGGAGCGAAACCCCGTCCATCAAGTAGGATGGTGGGATTCGATCGTCGGCGTCGAAGGCTACGAACACCTCCCCTTTGGCGTGCTTGAGGGCCTCGTTGAGGGCCGCGCCCTTCCCGCTCCTCTTCCTCTCATTCACCACCACCCTTGACCTTATTCCGTGCTTCTCTATCAGCCCGCTCACCCTCTCCAGCATGGGTAGGCTTTCTTGCTCGTCCCTCTCCCCCACCAAGATGACCTCCATCTTGTCTCTGGGGTAATCCTGGGCCAAGATCGAGTTCACGGTGACCATGACGCTCTCCTCCCTCTCCTTGTATACGGGTATGACGATCGATACGGTCGTGGGCTCGCCTCCCTCCCCCTTCTTCCATTCTACCTTATGGGATAGCAGATATATGACTGCTATGATCAGGGAAAGGGTGAAGACGAATTGTAAGAACACTATCAAAACCTGTAGAACGATCAGTAAGAATTCAAGCATCATTTAGGGTCATTCGTCCTTTAACAAATCGGATTAAATCGCTTATTTTAAAATTGGGACGGGGTTTTCCCATCCCCGTGAATTCGTCATTCAACTCAACCCTAGCTTTGGAAGGGGAAACGTTATTAAAGCTAACCATTTGCCCTAAAGGAAATGAGAACGAACGTCCCAGTCGGTATAAGCGGCTATGGCGCATACCTCCCCAAGTTCAGGATAAGGACGGAGGAGATAGGGCGAGTTTGGAAGGGGAGGAAGGGGCCAAACGAGCTCAAGAGCGTCGCCAACCTGGACGAGGATGCCGTCACCATGTCGGTCGAGGCGGCTTTGAGGGCTTTCGAGATGGCTAAGGTGAGCTCCCTAGGGGCGGTGCTGGTGGGCAGCGAGTCCCCTCCCTATGCGGTGAAACCGACCGCAACCATAGTCTCTGAGGTCCTGGGGCAACATTTGGTCCTCTCCTCCGATCTGGAGTTCGCCTGTAAGGCGGGCACGGAGGCGTTCCAGCTGGTCACGGGGCTCGTCGGTTCGGGTATGATAGACGCCGGGATGGCGATAGGCGTCGATACCGCCCAGGGGAGGCCCGGAGACGAGCTCGAGTACACGGCGAGCTGCGGGGCCGTCGCCTACATACTAGCCAGGGACGACTACGTAGCCGAGATAGAGGGGAGCGTGTCCTACGTGACCGATACCCCCGACTTCTGGAGGAGGCAGGGGGAGATGTACCCAAGGCACCTATCGAGGTTCACCGGGGAGCCGGCCTACTTCCACCACATAGAGGGCTCGGTGAGGAGGCTCTTCCAGGAGCTAGGGCTCAGGCCGAGCGACTTCAAGTACGCGGTCTTCCACCAGCCCAACCCAAAGTATCCGGTGAAGGTCGGGCTCAGGCTCGGTTTCAGCTACGAGCAGCTCAAGCCGGGGTTGCTCAACAACGAAATAGGGAACACCTACGCCGCCAGCTCGATCCTGGGGCTCGCCGCGATACTCGACGAAGCTAGGCCTGGAGAAAGGATACTCGCGGCTTCGTTCGGATCGGGTGCTGGGAGCGATGCGATCAGCCTGGTGGTGACCGATAAGATAGAGGAGAAGAGGCCCGTTGTAAGGGTGAGGGACATGCTGAAGGGGGAGGAGATAGACTACGCCCTCTACCTCAAGTTCAGGGGTGAGATAAGGGTATGAGGAGGGTATTCGTAGCCAGCGCGGGGCTGCTGAAGGTCGGGGATCACTGGGAGAAGTCGGTCGGCGATCTCGCCATCGAGGCGGGGCTCAAGGCCCTGGGGGATCGGAAGGCCGAGCGTATATTCGTTGGGAACATGTTCTCCGCGGCCTTGAAGCAGGAGCACCTGGGGGCCCTGGTGGCGAACGGCCTCGGACTCGTCGGGATGCCGGCGTGCAAGGTAGAGGCGGCATGCGGCTCGGGGGGGATGGCCGTAAGCTTGGGCTATTTGGCCGTGAAATCGGGCGAGTTCGGATCGGTGCTCGTGATAGGGGTCGAGAAGATGAGGGACCTCATGCCATCGGCCTCGAGCGACGCCCTCGCCATGGCCGAGAGCTACGAATACACCCAATTCTTCGGGGGGACGTTCGTCTCCCTGAACGCCCTCCTTACCAGCTACTACATGAAGGAGACCGGGGCGAGCAGGAGGGAGCTGGCGAGCTTCCCGATCCTGGCCCACAAGAACGCCGTTACGAGCGAGCACGCCCAGTTCAGGAGGGAGATAAGCTACGAGGACGTCGAAAGGGCCCCGATGGTCTCGACGCCCCTGGGCCTCCTGGAGTGCGCCCCGACCGGGGATGGGGCCGCATCCATCCTGTTGGTGGACGAGGAAACCATAGCCGAATTCGATCCGCCTTACGTCGAGCTGCTCTCGTCGGAAGCCGCGGTGAACAGGTTCAGCCTCTACCAGAGGGATGACATGCTCGACTTCTACGCCACCAGGGTCGCCGCCGAGAGGGCCCTGGATAAGGCCGGGATCGCCCTGAAGGATGTGAGCTTCATGGAGATACACGACGCCTTCCCGGTCGTGGCCGCCCTAGCCCTGGAGTCGATGGGCGTCTCCAAGAGGGGGGAGGCGGCGAAGGACGCGATGGAAGGGAGGTTCGACCTGGGAGGCGAGCTCCCGATCCTGACCTTCGGTGGGCTGAAGGCCAGGGGGCACCCGGTAGGGGCTACGGGGGTGTACCAGGTCGCGGAGGCCTACCTCCAGCTCAAGGGCGTGGCCGGGAAGAACCAGGTGAGGGATGCGAAGTTCGGCCTCTGCCAAAACACCGGAGGGATAGACACGACAACCGTCGTAAGCGTTTTGAGGAGGGTGGAAGGATGAGCGAGATATCTCACTGGAGGACGAAGGGCAGGTACTACAGGCTCCTGGGGTCGAAGTGCGAGGAGTGCGGCGGGGAGTACTTCCCACCGGTTCGCGTCTGCCCCAAATGCGGATCTGGGCGCATAGTGGACAAGGAGATGCCGAAGAGGGGTAAGATCCTGGTCCACACGGTCCTTTACAGCCCCCTATCGGGCTTCGAGGATCAGGTCCCCATGATCCTCGCGTTCGTGGAGCTGGAGAACGGGGTCAGGGTCTTTTCGCAGATAACCGACGCGAAGCCCGAAGAGGTGAAGGACGGGG
>JAGGXQ010000056.1 GCA_021162925.1 Nitrososphaerota archaeon | reverse complement strand
AGGTTCTTGAGGATCTCGGCAACCCCTCCCCCGTAGGAGGTGGCGTTCACGTGTATGACCTTGGCGCCCTTTACCCTTTCGGCGAGCTCTAGGATGCTTTCGACCTCTCCTTCCCCGACGATCGATCTGTAGTCCTCTATGCTCCTCTCCAAGGGAGATCACTTTAGGAGCTTGGCCACCTCCCCAGCTCCCTTCTCCAAAACCAGCCCCTTAAGGATGTCGAACCTGGTGATTATGCCGACCAGGAGGCCTTCGTCTATCACGGGGAGGGTGCTTATATCATGCCTCTTCACCTTTCTCATGGCCGAGCACAGGGTCTCGTCGGGCCTTATGGTTATCGGCTTCTTCCTCATGACCTTGGAGACCGTGACGTCCATCACCTTCTCCAGTCCACAACCTTCGGTCAGGCACCTCTTACGCCTTATGTACCTGAGTATATCCCGTATGGTTATCAGCCCGGCTATCCTCCCCTCTTCCACCACCGGCAGCCTCCTCACCCTAAAGGAAGTCATGGTCTCGACCGCTTGAGAAAGGGGGGCCTCGAACCCTACGGTCTTGACGTCCCTCACCATCACATCCTCAACCTTGGTTTCGCCCATCGGCCTCGCCTTGCGGAGGATCGACGTATCGCTCACGATCCCCTTGAGCACGTCCCTCCTATCGACTATGAGCACCTGGCCCACCCCGTTTTCGATCATGTATTGAAGGATGGCGCTCATCGGCGTGTGAAGGGTGAAGATGTGGAAGGCTTCGTCTATGAATAGGCCCACCCGCTCCTTAAGGACGCCGCTGAGCCCTTCCTTCTTCATCAAAGAGGTCCCCCTCTCCCCCAAGATGACTTCGAGCACCCTCCTTCCGGTCAGGGTGCCCTTAACCCTCATGGACCTGTCGACGACCGCTATCTTGTAGGGGCAGTCCCTTTTCGCCAGCATGAGGGCCCCTTTGAGCAGGGGGTCGTCCCAGAAGAGGCGGTACCCCCCGACCACCACCCTCGATGCTTCCATCATCACACCGTTCTGATTCACCGTCCGTTCTTAAAAGCTTGTTGCAGAAAATCGAATAAGAATGACCAATAGATTCCCTAGTTTAAACTTCAAGGGTTAAATAAGCATCGGCGAGTGTGGCCCGTGGTGCCGGATTTGGCCCTCTTTCAATTGAAAAATTGGAGGAAGGGATATAGTTATATAGGAGGAGGGGGAGGCGTCGGCCCTTCAGAGGTGCGATCGGATGAAGAGGACCCTTAACGGCTCGACCGTCGACATACCCGAGCTCGTATGCCCCATTTGCGGCAAGAGCTTCTCCAGCATGAGAGAGTTCGCTTCGCACTACAGGGGACACTACAACAAGGGGAACAGGGGCAAGAGGAAGCGGAACGACCAAACGGTTTAAAAGCCACATTCATTCACCCCCGTTATGTATGAATGGATCGAAGGGATGTTAAAGCCGATAGAATTTGTAATCGGAATAGCCATCACGTACGTCATCTGCCACCTGCTGAACAGATTCCTCCTGAAGTACTTCAAGAAGCTGGTTGAGAGGGAGCCGAAGTTCGAGACGTCCTACGCATACCTCAGGAGGATAGTAATAGCCCTTGTAGCCCTGGTCTCGGTCACCGTGCTGGTCTTCTCGGTCTTCCCGGAGGCGGGGGCCGCGGTCGCATCGATCCTGGTGGCTGCGGGGTTCGCATCGATAGTGGTGGGGATGGCGGCGCAGTCGACCCTTTCGAACCTCATAGCGGGGATGGTTATAGCGACCTCTCAGCCCTTCAGGGTCAACGACGCCGTCCTCTTAAGGGGGGAGTTCGGGTTCGTCGAGGACGTAACCCTTACCTATACGGTCGTCAGGACCTGGGACAACAGGAGGCTGATCATACCTAATTCGGTCATGCAGGGGGAGGTGTTCGTGAACTATTCGATAAGGGACCCGAAGAAGCTCGTCCCAGTCTACGTCAAGATAAGCTACGAATCCGACATCGACAGGGCGGTCGAGATAATGAAGGAACTCGCCAGAAAGCACCCGGACTTCCTACCGCTCCCAGGCCTTCCCGTAGTTCATGTGATGGAGCTTACCGAATCCGGGATATCCTTGAGGCTTCTATCCGCGGCCAAGGATCAGCCGACCGCGTTCGAGATGTCCAAGAGCCTCCTGTACCAGATAAGGAAGGAGTTCGAGAGGAACGGCATCGAAATACCTTACCAGAAGGTGAGCTTAGTCATCGATCCGGAGCTGAGGGATGCGATCCTGAAGCTTTCAAAGAGCCTGGCTTAAAACTTAAAAGGCCGAGGGCAAAGCAACTAGCGAGAATTACTTCTGGGTGGATCGGATGGGTAGGCTCATCTTAGTGTCGAATAGGCTACCGTTGAGTATCACGAAGAGGAAGGGTAAGCTTAACTTCAAGCCCAGCGTGGGCGGGCTAGCGACCGGGCTATCCTCCCTTTACAAGAGAAAGAACGGGTTATGGGTCGGGTGGCCAGGTCTGGCCCTGAAGGGTGAGGAGAGGGAGGTTGCGAGGGCCAAGCTAGAATCCGAACGTTGCCACCCGGTATTCTTGACCCAGCAGGAGATCGAGCAGTACTACCACGGGTTCTGCAACAAGACCATATGGCCCCTCTTCCATTACTTTACCCAGTACGTCGTTTACAGCAAGGAATTCTGGGGCTCTTACAAGAAGGTGAACGAGAAGTTTCGGGATGCAGTTTTGGAGGTCCTGAAAAGAGAGGACGTGATATGGGTTCACGACTACCACCTCATGCTCCTCCCGAAGCTCCTGAGGGAGGAGGTGCCGGAAGCCTGCATAGGCTTCTTCCTCCACATACCCTTCCCATCCTACGAGGTCTTCCGCCTCCTCCCTTGGAGGAAGGAGCTCCTTTTGGGGATGCTAGGTGCGGATCTGATCGGTTTTCACACCTACGACTACGCCCAGCACTTCCTGAACAGCGTCAGGAGGATTTTAGGGTACGAGCACACCCTAGGCCAGATAAACACGGAGGAGAGGGTCGTAAAGGTCGATGCGTTCCCCATGGGCATAGACTACGCCAGGTTCTCGAAGGCCCTCAAGAGCCCGTCGGTGAGGAGGGAGGTGAATAGGCTGAAAAGGAAGGCCGGGAAGAAGAAGGTGATCCTTTCGATAGACAGGCTCGACTACACGAAGGGGATACCCCTAAGGCTCGAGGCGTTCGATCTCTTCTTGGAGAAGAATCCGAAGTACTTGGAGGACGTCGTCTACATCTTGGTGGCGGTCCCATCGCGCTCCAGGGTCGAGCACTACATCCAGCTGAAGAAGAGGATCGACGAATTGGTGGGCCAGATAAACGGCAAGTACGGGACCCTGGGATGGACCCCGATCTGGTACCTCTACCGGTTCCTGCCCTTCCACACCCTAGTAGCCCTTTACAGGATTGCGGATGTGGCCATGGTCACGCCTTTGAGGGACGGGATGAACCTGATATCCAAGGAGTTCGTGGCCACGAAGAGGGGGAAGGGCGTCCTCATACTTAGCGAAATGGCGGGTGCCGCAAAGGAGCTTGGGGAAGCCCTGATAGTCAACCCGAACAACCTGGATGAGGTCGCCGAGGCCCTAAAAGAAGCCCTTTCAATGCCGGAGAGGGAGCAGATCAGGAGGAACGTGATAATGAAGAGGAGGATAAGGAGGTATGACGTCCTGAAGTGGGGGAGGGAGTTCTTAGGGAGGCTTTCGTACGTGAAGGAGCTTCAGAAGGGGTTGCTGGCGAAGGAACTGAGCGGGAGGGAGAGGGAGAGGATGCTCAGGAAGTATTCCAGGGCGAAGAGCAGGCTACTGCTCCTCGACTACGACGGGACCCTCATCCCGTTCTCCGAGAAGCCCGAGGATGCCAAACCCGATCGAGAGCTCATCGAGATTCTGAAGGGGCTCTCGAGCGATGAGAGGAACGAAATCGTGGTGATAAGCGGTAGGGACAGGGACTCCCTAGAGCTCTGGTTCTCCGAACTCGACATCGGGCTCGTGGCCGAGCATGGGGCTTGGATAAGGGAGGGGAAGGGGATGTGGGAGATGGTAGAGCCTTTGAGGAGCGACTGGAAGGATACGATAAGGCCGATACTCGAGCTCTACGTCGACAGGACCCCCGGCTCGTTCATAGAGGAGAAGGAGTTCTCCCTGGTCTGGCACTACAGGAAGGCCGATCCGGAGCTGGGGAGGGTGAGGGCGAGCGAACTCAAGGACAACCTCCTCCACCTAACGGTGAACCTGAACCTGAGGGTGCTAGAGGGCTCGAAGGTCATAGAGATAAAGAACGTCGGGGTGGACAAGGGGAAGGCCGCCCAAAGGTGGATAAGGAAGAGGAGGTGGGGGTTCATCCTAGCCGCCGGGGATGACTGGACCGATGAGGACCTCTTCTCCTCCCTGCCGGAGTGGGCCTACTCCATAAAGGTCGGGAAGGGTTCTTCCTCGGCTAAGTTCAACGTGGATTCTCCATTCGAAGTCAGGAAGCTGCTAAGGGAGTTCACGGAGCTGACAAAGGGTCGTGTAAGCGTAAAAGAGCAGGGGACCTAAAACTCCTGACCCAGAACTTTAAGACCGCCAACCCTTCAGATAGGTTGATGGTGCAGGGGGAGCTAGGATCGCTCATTCACCTGGTCATAGCGGTAGCGCTCTCCCTGCTCTACGTGAAGAAGAGGGCCGTGGTCATACTCCCGGCCATAATGCTCGCTTCCCTCATCGGCGTCTTCCTGGGGCTAGAGGTCCATCCGTTCCTCAAGGGGATATCGAGCTTCGCGGCAGCGCTCATAGTCTTCGTCGCCGGCCTAGAGCTCGATCCGGAATTCGTCAGGAGCGAGAAGGAGAGGGTGACGGTCATGGCCGTGATAGAAACCATACTCTTCCTGACCTTCTTCTACCTCGCAACCTCCTTCCTCCAGGTCGGGCTCGCCCTCACCCTCTCCGCCCTAGTCGTTTCATCCAACGAGACCTTCGCGATCAGGCTTACCAGCTTCACCGAGAAGAGGTTGGGCTACTACGGGATAACCCTGTCCGTGTTCGAGGACATACTGGCCGTATTCCTCCTCTCGATAGGCATGTTCACCCTCCAACCCCAGCTAGGAGAGGTCGAAATCAGCATAGAGTTCGCAACCATACTTGCCCTGATACCCCTGCTCTACATGCTCAGCGGCCCCTTCAACAGGCTCATAGGGAGGATAGAGGACAAGGATTCCAAGATACTCCTCTCGATCCTTTACCTGGCGATCCTGATAGCCCTATCGAGCACCCTTAGCCTGCCAGAGGCCGTGATCGTCTTCATAGGTGCGGTCATGCTTTCTTGGAGGGGGTTCGACGAAGAGGCCTTT
>JAGGXQ010000118.1 GCA_021162925.1 Nitrososphaerota archaeon | reverse complement strand
CGAGCACGTAGGTTAGCTTCCTCGACCACCCCATCCCGGCCGACCCCCAAAGTTCGACTCAGACCAATGCCTTTTCATCAGAGGCATCCGCCTCGGCTTAACTCTGATTCATCACAGTCATCGGTGCTCTTGGGCCAAAGTATATAACCTTATCTAAGGAGCGTAGGATCGTGGTAGGCCTTAGGGAAAGGATAGCCTTGTTGCTCGCGATAAAGGAGGAGGGGAAGAGGGTCCCGTTCGAGCACATATTCGAGAAGGTTTCGAGGGACGTCGAGTTCCTGGAGGGGAGGAGGGTCGGCGAAGAAGAGGTCAGGGCGGTTCTGGACGAAATGGTGAAGTCCGGCCTGGTGGGCTTCGACGGGGGCTACTACGCCAGGGAGGGAATAGACGAGATGGTAGAGGGGATCATAGGGCTGAGGGGGAAGGAGCTGAACCTCTCCTACTCCTTGGTATGGATGGCCAAGAAGTACTACTCGGCCCTCTCCAAGCACATGCTGCCATTCCTCAAGGGCAGGGCCATAACGGGGATAAAGGTCTTCTCCGGCAAGAAGGACCCGATAAGCGGGCTCAACGAGATCTACGTGAGGTACAGGAAGTACAAGCCGAAGCCCGTTTACCTGACGGTGAACGACGAGAGGGAGCTCATGGATCTGGTCTTCGATCACTGCATAGACTTCATACCCTACGTCCATAGGCTAGGCTCGAAGTGGCCTGATTACTTCGTCCTGGACCTGGACATGGGCTCCGAGCTCAAGAAGAGGCCCGGCTCGTTCGAGCTCGTCAAGCTGGTGGCCAAGGAGGCTTACGACATGCTGGCGGAGCTCGGCCTCTACCCGATGCTCAAGTTCAGCGGCTCTAGGGGGTTTCAGGTCTGGGCCATACTCGAAGAGTTAGAGGCCGAGGACGGTTTCGGGCTTATGAGGGAGGTGGCCGTCAGGTTCAGAGCCTTGCTCGAGAAGAGGTTGAAGTCGCTCGAACTCAAGGAAAAGTTCCCCGAGCTCGTGAAGGGAGCGGAGATAACCACTTCGACCGTCGCCCATAAGGAGGCGAGGGCCTGGAAGATACTGGTCGATTGGTCCTCGATGAAGCCGATGGGGGATGTAAGGGCCCCGTTCTCGATCCATCACAAGACCGCTCTAGTTTCCCTGCCCCTCTCGACGGACATGCTAGAGGGGTTCAGGCCGGAGGATGCGGATCCCCTAAAGGTGCTCGATAACGCATCGGATTACGCAAAGCATGCCAGGTTCGTCAGGAGCGATCCGAGGAAGCTCCTCTCGTTCGTGGGACTTTTATGAGGCATAGCTCGCCCAGGTGCCCCTCGAACTCGGAGATGAAGCCCTGGAACTTCTGTATCGGGATTATCGGTATCCCTTCTATGAGCCTGAAGCCGCTCTCGTAGATGGTCAGGATCGCGGGGATCACGTACTCAAGGCCTTCTAGCTCGTCCCTCCCGCTCCTGGCCAGGAGCTCCGCCCTCCTCCTCTGCATCCTCGCAACCTTGGCCATGGTCGATGGGCCCGGATCCCTCTTCCACCTCTTGCAGTCGATCGCAACCCCCAGCCCGCCCCTCTTCGCAAATACGTCTATCTGGACCCTGGGCTTCTTAAGGCGGAGATCGCCGAAGCACTCGAACCCGTTCTTCCTCAGGATCATCGAAGCGAACCCCTCGAAGTCCCTCCAAGTAAGGGCCCTAGATACCTCCTCGATGCTACACCCCAGCTTCAGCGCTTCTAGGGCGGCGAATATCCTCGCCCCGTCGAAGAACAAGACCGCGTTTCCTTCGACCCTACACGCCCCGCACCCTTCGAGCACCCTGAGGAGCCCTAGGAGCTCCTCCTCGCCCAGTCCAGAAGCTTCCTTCAGCTCGCCTAAGTCGCCCATACCGCTCATCATCGGCATTAGCTCCAGGATGCCCCTTGGGCTCAACGGATCTGGCATCCCAAATCCTTATATAACCTTAAAAGGGAAATCCCCTCGAATGAGCCCAAGTGGTTTCTTCGACGCCACCGGTTCCATACTCGTAGCCACGTTCCTGCTCGGATTGGTGGCGATACTCCTCTACGCCTACGGCAAGAGGAGATGAGCCTAGGGCTAGGGGCCGAGCGAGAAGTCCTAGATAGGTTCGTGAAGGCGGGGTGGAAGGAGCCCTTACCGATTCAGAGGAAGAGCCTACCCGTCCTTTTGAGGAAGAGGAACGCCCTCATCGTCTCCCCCACGGGCTCGGGCAAGACCGAAGCTGCGGTGATACCGATATTCTACTCTCTGGGGAAGGAGGGGCGGAAGGGCCTCAGGGCCCTCTACATAACCCCGCTCAGATCGTTGAACAGGGACATATTCAGGAGGGTCATAGAGTATGCGGAAAGGGAGGGGCTGAAGGTGGGGGTGAGGCACGGAGACACGCCTCAATCCCTGAGGAGAAAGATGGTGAAGGAGCCCCCCGACGTCCTGATAACCACCCCAGAAACGCTGGCCGTGATGCTCGCATACGGGGGGATGAGGGAACACCTGAGGACGTTAGAGTGGGTCGTGATCGACGAGCTTCATGAGCTCATGGAGAGCAAGAGGGGGACCCACCTATCCGTAAGCCTGGAGAGGCTCTGCGAGATAGCGGAGGAGCCGGTCAGGGTCGGGCTCTCCGCGACGGTCAGGGACCTCGAAAAGGCGGCCAGGTTCCTCTGTGGGGATAGGCCTTGCGCCATCTTGGTCGAAAGAGGGGGGAGAGGCTATGAGATCGAGGTCAGGAGGGTTCGGGGAGGGATCCTAGAGCTCGTAGACGAGCTGTCGGGCATCCTCAAGTCCTCTGGCACCGAAAACGTCCTGGTTTTCACCAACACAAGGCTCGAGGCGGAGCTCGTAGGAGAGATACTCGGCGAGAGGCATCCAGACCTGCCCGTCGAGGTCCACCACGGCTCCCTTTCCAAAGAGGTGAGGGAGGAGGTCGAGCGGAAGCTCAAGCGAGGGGGCGCTACCGTCGTCTGCACCTCTTCTCTGGAGCTGGGGATAGACGTTGGGAGCATAGGCCTGGTCGTCCAGATAGGTTCGCCGAGGAGGGTTACTAGGATGCTCCAGAGGATCGGGAGGAGCAGGCACAGGCTACACGAGAAGGCTAGGGGCATAATTTTGGTGAACGAGCTGGACGACGAGCTCGAATCGATGGCCTTGGTCAGGAGGGCTAGGAGGGGCGACCTGGAGGACATAGAGCTACACGAAAACTCGCTCGACGTCTTGGCCCATCACCTGGTCGGCCTCGCCCTGGAGTACGGCAGGCTCGATGTGGATTGGGCGCTTTCCATCGTGAAGAGGGCCTATCCTTTCAGGGGGCTGGGGATCGAGGAGTTGAAGGAGACCCTGGCCGTGCTCTCCGGGCTGGGGATCGTTGGATTCGACGGCAAGGCCTTTTGGAGGAGGAGGTGCCACAGGTACTACTTCGAAAACGTATCCACCATACCGGAGACGGAGTACTTCGAGGTCTTCGACGTCAGCTCCAACAAGAGGATAGGCCTGCTGGATCATTCGTTCGTCGGCGAGTACTGCAAGCCGGATAGCACCTTCGTCCTCAAGGGCAAGGGATGGAGGGTTCTTTCGATAGACGACTCCAGGCTTAGGGTCAACGTCGAGCCGGCCGGCCCAGGGGTCTCGACCATCCCCTACTGGTCAGGGGAGCTGATGCCGGTCGAGTTCGAAACAGCCATGGAAGCCGGGAAGCTCAGGAGGTCGAAGCTCGGGGACTCCGAGGAGCTGAAGGAATTCCTGGAGGAGTTCGGGGCGATCCCGGATCACAGGACCGTCGTCGTCGAGGAGGTGAACGGCACCTTCATCGTTCACGCGTGCTTCGGTAGCAGGGTGAACCAGACCCTAGGGGATGCGGTATCCTCATACCTCTCCTCGAAGTTCGGGTGCGTGATCGACGTGAGGAGCGATCCCTACAGGATAATGCTGTCTCCGAGGTATAGGCTTAGTGTAGAGGACGTAATCGAAGGGCTGAAGGGCCTGGATCGGTTGGAGGAGCTGATCTGCTCCTCCACGTCGGGGACCCATCCGTTGAACTGGAGGCTCTGGAACGTGGCCAAGAGGTTCGGGCTCATCGAAAAGGGCGCAAAGTACGACAGGAGGATCGTGAGGATGCTTTCGATGAGGTACTACGGGACCCCGGTCTATAGGGAAGCTCTAGGGGAGCTGATGCTCGAAAAGTACGACCTGAAGAAGGCGAAGCTGGTCGTGGAGGCCCTGAAGGAGGGGAAGATAAGGATCGTCGGCAAGCGGGCCGAATCCTTCAGCAAGCTCTCTAGGCGCCTCGTGGATCAGGTCTTCGGATACTCCGCGGTCCCAAAGGCCGAAAGGGCGGTGATCGAGCTCGTGAAGGATAGGCTGGTGAAGACGAAGCACAGGCTCGTGTGCTTCAACTGCGGGAGGTACGAATCGATCGTGAGCTTCGAGGACGTTAAGGAGCCGATAAGGTGCAAGGTCTGTGGCTCCGCCCTTATGACCGCGACCTACCCAGGGGATCGGGAGCTTGCGAAGCTCGTGAGGAGGTGGCTGAAGGGGAAGAAGCTGAGCGAGGAGGAGAAGAAGAGGATAAGGAGGGCTTGGAAGATCGCGGAGCTCTTGGTGACCTACGGAAAGAAGGCCCTTCTGGTCCTGGCGGGCTTCGGGGTCGGGGCCGATACGGCGAGCAGGATACTCGGCAGGAGCCTAGAGGGGGAGGAGCTCTACAGGGCGATATACGAGGCCGAGCTCAACTACGTGAGGACCAGGTCGTTCTGGGAGGATTAAGTATTTAACCAAGTCGAAGAAAGGCTTTAACGTGGCCGTCGTGGTGTAGCTCGGTAGCATAGGAGGCTGTGGACCTCCCGGTCGTGGGTTCGAGTCCCACCGACGGCCCTTTTTTACCCAGAGCTCAGATCGGGCGTAACCACTTATATAAAAGGCGGTTGCGGGACGGATCCGAAGGTTGCAGAGGGAAGGGACGAGGATCGAAACCGGGCCATCGATCCCCCTACTGGTTATAATGCTGGTGGCATCCGTGCTATACGTATCTTACCAGCTCGGATTCCTCCCTCTGATGGCTTGGGCCAATTTGTTAGAGGAGGTAAAGGGCTCCGTGGAATCCCTCTACAGCGGAAACTTCGAGTACTTCTGGACGATCCTGATCTTGGCTTTCGAAATACACATATTCACTAGGTCGGTCTTGTCCATCCTAAGGAGGGAAAGGCTGCCGAAGGAGAGGCCGAAGAGGCCCGGCCTGCTCAAAAGGTACTTCATCTGGATATTCGTAATCTGGGCGAAGTACTCCCTTATGCTCGTGAGGGAGTTGAGAAAACCTTTCAGGTCCAAGAAACGGGGGATGGGAGAGAGGCTGGACGAGGATTACCTGCTCGGCTCCCTTGTATTCGGGGTTCTGGCATCGATCTTGCTGATCCTGGCCTACGAGGGGGCCAGCCCGGTGGACTTCTGGGCCATCTTCATCGTCTGCCTGTTCATCTTGCTCTCCTACATGGGGACTTTGGGGAAGGTCATAGAGCTGGATGAGTGGAGTGCGAGGGAGCTTGGGCTCGGGTACAGGAACACGAATTTGGTCGTGACGTATGGCATAGAGAGGCCCGTCAGGTTCACGATAGACGAAAGGATCGTTACCCTCGGCCTTTCGGTCGGGGCGGGTATATGTGGCGTGGTTACCACCCTGGGCTCCACGATCCTGCACACGAGCGTATCCTTCGCCCTGGTCCCCGCGACCTTCGATATGCTCTCCCTGCTCACCGCGCTTATAGAGCCGTTCGGCATCAGGGTGATCCCGCAGCTGATGAGGGAGCTTAAGATGATCAGGATCGGCCTGCTTACCATGACGCTGGTGATATCTTGGAGCCTATACCTAAGCGGCGGACTGATGCTCTTCTTGGTGAAGAGCGGCCTCCCCGTATCCGCCAAGGGCGTCATCACCCTGGTCTCAGGGCTCTGGGCCCTCATGGCCGTGGCTTCTAGCATCTTCATAAGGAGCTTCAGGCCCAAAACCGTCCTCCTGGTTTCGGCCCTATCTTTGATCCCGATAATCCTTTTACTCTTATAAGAACGACAAACTTAAATAAGATTCGGTTTTCAAAAATCGATATGGACGAATCCGATGACGCTCTGCACGAGATCCTGAATAAGAAGATCTCTAGAAGGGAAGCCCTATCGGTAGGGGCCAAGATCGGGATAGCCGCCGGGATCGGGCTCGTCGTAGGGTTCGCGGGAGGGTATCTCGGTGGAGTCGCGAGCGCCCCTCAAAAGACCGTTACGAAGACGGTCACCGCGCCGAAGTTCCTAACGAAGCAGATCGCCATAGGGGTCACGGATAAAGTCACGGACCTAGATCCGTCGAACGCATACGACTTCTACACCTGGGAGGTTTTGAACAACGTAATGGAAGGGCTCGTGAAGTACAAGCAGGGGACGCTGGAGATAATCCCCGCCCTGGCCGAGAGCTGGGAGACGGAGGACGCAAAGAATTGGACGTTCCACCTTAGGAAGGACCTGAAGTTCGCAGACGGAACCCCGCTGACGGCGAAGGACGTCGTAAGGAGCGTGAACAGGATCATCAAGATAAGCGGGGATCCCTCTTGGCTCGTAAAGAGCTTCGTCGAAAGCGTTGAAGCCCCCGACGACTACACCGTCGTATTTCACCTGAAGAGCCCCGTGGCCTACTTCCTCTCCCTGCTCATAACCCCGCCCTACTTCCCAGTCAGCCCCAAATACAAGCCGGAGGAAATAGACTCCGATCAGACGGCCGGCGGCGATGGGCCCTACATGATATCCGAATTCGTAAGGGACGAGGTCCTGAGCCTGAAGGCCAACCCGAACTACTACGGAGAGTCACCCTACACGGAGAACGTGATCGTCAAATTCTATAGGGATGCCTCCACCATGAGGCTGGCCCTGGAGAACGGTGAGATAGATATAGCTTGGAGGACCCTAAGGCCGACCGATATAGAGTACTTCAAGAAGAGCGGGAACTTCAAGGTCGTGGAGATACCCGGGTCCTTCATAAGGTACGTATGCCTCAGCATGAAGCTCGATCCGACGAAGAACAAGCTGGTGAGGCAGGCCTTGGCCGCCGCCGTGAACAGGAGTGAGATAACCGAGCTGGTGTTCAGGGGGACCGTCTCCCACCTGTACAGCATGGTTCCAAACGGTATGTGGAGCCACAAGGACGTCTTCAAGAAGTACGGGGATGCCAACCTAGAGATGGCGAAGAGCCTGCTCGAGGAGGCGGGTTACAGCGAGGCCAATCCGGTCGAGATAGAGCTATGGTACACCCCGACCCACTACGGTGATACCGAGGCCGACCTGGCCCAGGTCCTAAAGAGCGAGTGGGAGGCTACAGGCGTGATAAAGGTCGACGTGAAGAGCGCAGAGTGGGGGACTTACGTGGACTACGCCAGGAAGGGAAGGATGATGGTCTACCTCCTAGGCTGGTACCCAGACTACCTCGACCCGGATGACTACACCACGCCGTTCCTTCACAGCGAGGCGAACGCATGGACCGGCACCTACTACAGCAATCCGGAGGTCGATGAGCTCCTGACCGAGGCGCAGAGCGTAGTGGATCAGAGCAAGAGGGCGAAGATATACGAGCAGGTGCAGGACATACTTGCCGAAGACGTGCCTTACATACCCCTGATACAGGGCAAGTTATTCATGGTGACGAGGCCTGAAGTCAAGGGCATAATCGTGGGGCCCGATATGCTGGTGCACTACAACTCGATATACAAGGCCCCATCCTAACATTTTTATTGAAGCCTATCGCTTCTCGATCGGCATGGCTAGGGGTTTAGGCTCTTACTTGCTGATCAGGGCCTCGATAATAATACCCACGATCCTCATCCTTTACACGGTCGTCTTCATCTTCTTAAGGATACTGCCTGGAAATCCAATACTCGCCGTGGTCGGGACCAAGAACATACCTCCGGAGCAGCTCGCCCACCTTAAGCACCTGGCCGGTCTGGACAGACCGCTTTACGTCCAATATTTTAGCTACCTGGCCGGGATATTTCAAGGCGACTTCGGGAAGACCCTCGCCTTCCCCCAAGGAAAGCCCGTCTGGGACTACATCGCTTTGAAGTTTCCAGCGACCTTGGAGCTCTCGATATGCTCGTTCATCATAAGCGTGCTACTAGGGTTGGCGACGGGGTCCATAGCGGCGACACGTAGAGGGGGGTTGCTCGACGAAAGCATGAGGTTTTACAGCGTGATCGTTTACGTGCTCTTCATACCCTGGTTCGGGATGATGCTCCAGTACCTGTTCGGGGTTTACCTACACGTCCTTCCTACTTCTGGGAGGCTGGACCCAGGTATAGCGCTCGACCGGATCACCGGGCTTTACGTCCTCGACAGCATCCTCACCATGAACGTCCCGGCTTTGGTGAGCTCTTTGAGGCACCTGATCCTGCCGAGCATAACCCTAGGGGTCGTTTTGAGCGGTGCCTACACGAGGCTGATAAGGAACAACATGGTCGAAGTGCTGAACCAAGAGTTCATAAGGGCTTACCACGCCAGGGGGGTCAGGTCTTGGAAGATAACCCTCTACGCCCTGAAGAACGCGTTTATACCGGTCGTTACGATGATGGGCCTCCAGTTCGCGATACTTCTGGGCGGGGCCGTGCTGACCGAAACCACCTTCAGCTGGCCCGGCATGGGGACCTTCATCGTCGATAGGATAGGGTACAGGGACTACACTTCGATAGAAGGGACCGTGGTCTTCATAGCCCTGCTGGTCGGTCTGGTGAGCCTGCTCGTCGATCTCGTCTACGCACTCCTAGATCCGAGGGTGAAGTATTGATGAAAGCCCAAGGGCTGCTCGTTCCTAGGCTCGTCTCAAGGTTTCTGAAGGTCAAGCCTGGTAGGTTCATGCTCCTAGCGGGGCTGGTGATCGTGCTCTCCGTCCTGTTCATGGCGGCCTTCCCCCAAGTGATCTCCCCGTACAGCCCTACGGTCCCTTCGGGGAGGCCCTTCGAGCCCCCCAGCCCTACGCACATCATGGGGACCAACAAGCTGGGGCAGGACATGTTCTCCAGGATCGTTTGGGGCTCTAGGATAGTGCTGTACGTCGTCTTCTTGGCGACCGTAATATCGATGAGCATCGGCATACCCCTGGGCCTGGTTTCAGGGTACTATGGCGGCAAGATAGACAGGGCCCTCAGCATGGTGATGGACAGCATATACGCGTTCCCCGCTCTGATCATGGCGATAGTGATAGCCGTGATCCTAGGCCCGAGCCCTATGAACACGGCAATAGCGATATCCTTCGTCTACATCCCGACCTACTTCAGGATGGTCAGGGGAGAGACCCTGAGCCTGAAGGGGCAGCTGTTCGTGGAGGCGGCCAGGGCGCTTGGGGCGAGCAACCTGACCATCATGCTCAAATACATCCTCCCCAACCTGACTCACACCATCCTGGTCGTCTTCACGCTGAGCGTCGCCGATGCCATACTCACCGAAGCCGGCCTTAGCTTCCTGGGCCTCTCCGTGACCCCACCGACCCCGGACTGGGGTTACGATCTGAGGGTAGGCCAGCCGTTCATGCTCAACGGGTACTGGTGGCTCGTCTTCTTCCCAGGGGTGATGGTGACCCTTCTCGCCACCGGCTTTGCCCTGATAGGCGAGGCCATGAGCGAAAGGGCTTCGATAGCGGGTGCCGTGTGATGGATG